>JAYSYX010000202.1:0-10657 GCA_043727235.1 Bacteroidota bacterium | reverse complement strand
CACACGTAAGGTGATGGTGCTCGCAGGAACGGAGTCAATAACTATGTGTACGGCTGAAAAAAAATCGGCAAATGACGCAGATGCAATATAAAATGAGTAGAGACGCAATGCATTGAGTCTCTACTATTAGGTTCAATTTTCAAACCGAAACATTGTCATTGGGTAATTAGTATACTATGAAAAGTCAACCCCAACCGAAACATTTAGTGATCGATGAACAAGATCTACTAAATGTCATGTCAATACAAAATGATAACGTTTATTTAAGCCAAATTCCTCTTTCAAAGGATAACGTTTATTTACCTTTGCAGCAAAACGATTTAGATGAAAAATTTTATCCTTATAGTCGGAGCTGTAATGACTTTTTATACTGTTTCCGCACAATATCCTTTAGTTGATATTTATGACCTTCAATACCGGGATGAAGCATCCTTGGCGATAGAAGATGACCTTTCAAATTACAATGGTGACACTGTAAGAGTGCAGGGAGTAGTTTCTTTTGATCCTTGTGACTATGCACTTTCGAGCACCGGAAGCAGAATGGGGACCTTTCTGCAGGATCCGGATGGCGGAGATTTTACAGGCATTCACGTATTGATCGATTGGCCAGCAATTGGTTGGACCGATCTTGAAAGTTTAAATGATGCTACCTTATTTGTAGATAATTTCCAGGTTGGGAATATTGTTGAATGTACCGGAATCATAAATTCTTTTGATGGATATACTCAGCTTTTACTTTTACCAATCGAATCGGAGATAATAGGATTTTCTACTATGCCAGCTCCAACTGCAGCTGATATCAGTGAGTTGATGGTAAGTGATGGTGCGGGGGGACAAGTAATAAATACAATAGATGGTGAAAAGTACGAAGGTATGTATATTGAATTTACAGGTGTGTATGTAACCGATGTCACACCTTCAGGGCTAAGATGGTTTTGGTATGTTCAGGACCTTGATGGAAATAAGATTCAAATTCGCGATATGAGTGGCCATTTCCGCAACGATACCTACGATGATGAATGCAATATTTGGGCAGGCGGTGCAGCAGGAGAAACAAATACTCCTGATGCTTATACACCTCCGGCACTCGGATCAAATCTGGCGTATATCAGGGGTGTGATTGTGGAATTTACAGCAGAAACTGAATATGCAATTGCTCCGTTATCAATTTCGGATATTGGACCTTCACTAGCCTCTCCTCCGGTTATTACCGATATTACAAGAACTCCTGTAGTAGCAACTTCTACGGAAACCGTAACAGTTTCCGCTTCTATAACCGACCTGGATGGAACAGTTGCTTATGCTGATCTGTATTATTCTTATGGGATTGGTAATACTGGTTTTACCGCAGTTGCAATGACTGATCTTGCAGGGGATACTTGGCAAGGCAACATACCGGGACCGGGAACCGACAGCACTTATGTTAATTTTTATATTTCTGCGACAGATAATGATGGAAATACAATCAATTATCCTTCACCAAGCACTCCTATAATATATATAGTATATGACTATGGTATAACTTCCATTGTGCAGATCCAAAACTCGCCATTTAGTTCAGGGGCTTCTATTTGGGCAAATGATAGCATTTCCTCAATGAATATTCAGGCTATAGTTACCAGTACTACTCAAACATATGACCTTGGACTAGTGGCTATTCAGGAAGGGTCGCAAGCATTTGAAGGAATTTTTATAAAATCCGGTCCGGGAGATGGCACCGATCAGCTTTTCCGGGGAGATGATATAACCATAACTTCTGCTAAGATTATTGAGGAATTCGGAGTAACTAAATTGGCGAATATTACCTATACCCTTAATTCTCAAATGAACGCACTTCCTTCTTTTGTAACGGGATTGGATCCTTTGGATGTGGATGCCAAAGTTTATGATGCAACTGAACCTTATGAAGGTATGTTGGTTAAATTTGACAATGCCTTTGTAACTTCTAACAATGCCGATGCGGCCACAGGCGGTGCTTTTGGCGAATGGCGGGTCAATCTTTCCAATTCTCCTGAGCTTGGAATGCGTTGTGATGATTATTCCTACGAAATTCCATTTGAATTTGGACCAGATACTCTTTCAATGGGTGAGGAACTCACTTATATTCAAGGTATTATGTATTATAGTTTTAGCAACTGGAAGTTGATTCCGAGGGATAAAAATGACATTGAGGGGTATAATACTACATATCCTAACAGCATTGTGTCCTTTAATTTTACCACTCCTCCCGCAACCGGGATCATCGATCAAACGGCAGGAACGATAGCTTTAGTTGTTCCTTCGGGAACAGATGTTACCGCTTTGGTTCCTTCAATTGATTTCACAGGGCAGTTTGTTGACCCGGCCTCCGGTCTGACCCAAAATTTCAGCTCCCCGGTAACATATACCTCTTATTCCCCTGTCAATTTCTCCCCAAAAACCTATGAAGTAACCGTAACCTTTGGAGCAGCGATTGAGCTGCAAAACCTGTCAGAAATACAGGTGTATCCAAACCCGGTTTCTGACTATTTGACTGTTGAAATCGATGCGTCAACGGCCATGCAGGTTTCTTTAGAAATAAAAGATCTTGAAGGTCGTAATGTGTTGATAATCAACGAAATATGTACTGTTGGTAAAAATAGTTTTGGATTTGATTTGAGGGCATTGGCAAACGGATTATATTTGCTTCAGATAAGTAATTCAGAGAAAAGTGTTTCACGAAAGATAGAGGTTTCCAAATAGAAAATTTTGCCATTGGAAACCTGTTTTGGTTAACCCGTTTCGGTTTAAAATCCGCAACGGGTTTTTTTTTATTTCTGAATGAAGTATTCAAATAAAAAAACCGGCAATTAATATTTGCCGGCTCACAAAATAATTAATAATTTATTAAAATCTTTCGAGTTTACTAAAATGAAAATCAGATTCAATAATTGCATTTTCATCAGAGTCACTTCCATGAACTGCATTTTCCCCAATACTTGAAGCATATATTTTTCTGATCGTACCTTCCTCTGCTTTTGAAGGGTCAGTTGCTCCAATAAGATTTCTAAAATCAATAACAGCATTTTCTTTTTCCAATACTGCTGAAACTATAGGCCCTGAACTCATAAAATCAACAAGCTCACCATAAAAAGGACGTTCTTTATGAACAGCATAAAACTCACCTGCTTTTTCTTTGCTGAGTTTAGTGTATTTCATAGCAACGATCTTGAAACCTGCATCATTTATCATTTTTAAAATACCGCCAATGGAGTTTTTTCTCACTGCATCGGGTTTGATCATTGTAAAAGTTCTATTTCCAGTCATAATTTTATTTTTTCGCCCGCAAAGATAGGCATTATGTTCCTGCATTTAAATATTTGATAATTATTCATTCCTGGATGATCAAGGGACCTTTTGTTAATTCAAATAAAATTATTCAGAACAACATGGGTTAGTTACGTCAGAATTATGTCGCATGCGAAACAATTAGAACAAATACCTGGTCTATCTTCCACTATCTATTGAATAAGTTGGGATAAATTGTAAAAAATCAAGACCTTCGCATACAAATTGATGAAAGAGTTAAAAGATTTATTCGAATATTTAAAACAGCCGCGGCGTATTGTCCTTATCCCTCATGAACGACCGGATGGAGATGCAATAGGTTCGGCGTTGGCAATGAAAATGTACCTTCTAAAAACAGGACATATTGCTGATGTAATTATTCCGGATGATTTCCCTGTTTTTTTAAATTGGATGTCTTTAAGTGATACTGTTTACAATCATCAAAAAAAATCTAAAACCTGTTTTGCCGTTTTAGCTAAGGCGGATTGTATTTTTTTTCTCGACTTTAATTCGTTGCGTAGAATTGAGGCTCTGGGTGAGGATATTAAAAAACTCAATCACCCATTTGTAGGAGTTATGATTGACCATCATAGGGAACCTGAATATTTTACTGATTTTGCTTTGTGGAATGATAAGGCGAGTTCAACAGCAGAATTAGTATATGAATTTATTTTGATGGCAAAGGGTATACAATTTATAGATGATAAAATTGCTTCTTGTTTGTATGCAGGAATGGCTATGGACACAGGTATATTTCAATTTTCCAACACCACAGCCAAGGTTCATGAGATAGCCGCCCATCTTATGGGATACGGAATAAATATTGAAGAGATCCACAATAATGTATATAATCAATACGGAGAGAATAGAATGCGTTTCATCGGATATTTATTGTCGGAAAAAATGGTGATCTTGCCAGAAAGTAAAACGGCGTATATGAGTATATCGATGTCGGAAGCTGAACGATATAAATTGAATAATGGAGATAAAGAAGGAATAGTAAATTTGCCACTTGCAATGAAGAATGTTGAGATATCAGTATTGTTTACAGAGGATAAGGGTAAAATAAAAATATCATTCCGTTCGAAAGGCGACAGGAATATTGAGGTTTTAGCCCGAAATTTCTTTAACGGGGGAGGCCATAAAAACGCATCAGGGGGTTCATCAAAAGAATCATTAGAGGACACGATCAAACGATTTGTTAGAATTCTTCCCGATTATGTAAATTCGCAAAATAATTAAGATAATTGAATCTAAAATTTAAATGTAATATGAAAAAAACAAGTTTATTTATTGCTTTAGTGATAATACTACAAACCCTTGTTTCAGGGCAGTGTGATAGAAAGAAATACAAACACCTTCCCGATGGATTATATGCAGAGGTGCAAACATCAAAGGGCAATATTTTACTATTTCTTGAATTTCAGAAAACGCCTCTTACTGTAGCTAATTTCGTTGGGTTGGCAGAAGGGGAAATTCAAAACTCAGCTAAGCCGATTGGAACTCCTTATTATGATAGTTTAAAATTTCATCGCGTAATCGCCGACTTTATGATACAGGGTGGCGATCCTGTGGGAAATGGAAGTGGTGGTCCGGGATATGCTTTCAAAGATGAATTTCACAGCGACCTCCGCCATAGCGGACCGGGAATGCTATCCATGGCTAATGCAGGGAAATTTACAAACGGAAGTCAGTTCTTTATCACCCACAAGGAAACTTCATGGCTCGATAATAAACATGCTGTTTTTGGTCATGTAGTTGAAGGCCAGGATATAGTAAATTTAATTGCACAAGGTGATGTTATAAATCATATAAAAATAATTCGCAAAGGCAAGGCAGTAAAAAAATATGACCCTGTTGCAATATTTAAAGAATATGAAACGAAGGGGGATGTGAAAAGAAAATAAAGAATTGAAGATTCGAAGGGAGAAGATTCGAAGAATCGAAGGTAAGGATCTAAGGAAATGAAGGAAGGAAGGGTAGGGTAAGGGTTGAAAAAGGGGCTTTGAATATTGAGTGAAAATTTTACATCTAACCGATAGATAAACTGTCCCGTGTCTCGTGTCCCGATTCCCGTGTCCAATTGAAGGATGGAAGGGTAGGTAAAGGTTGAAAAAGGGGCCCGCGAGGTTAATTGAATTTTACATGCTACTTCTAATTTTTAGAAAGCAACAAAATTTTTCAATATAAATCAAAACTGTCCCGTGTCTCGTGTCCCGATTCCCGTGTCCTTTTCAGGTAATAAATGTAGGCTTGAATGGAGAAGAAATTAAGGAATTAAAGGAGCCACGAATTTGCATAATTTATTATTTGTGAATTTGTGGCTTTATTAATTTTCGTATCAGTTAATAAAATTCTCAGTATAGTTTAAGTAGTGAGGAATTAAAGTATTCGGCTGCGAGAAACCAACTCATTACTCATAACTCATTGTATGATCCGCAATAAGGGTTCCCATCGAAGTAAGTATGAATGAGTTATCAGTAGGCTCGATGATGGCCTAAGGTTTATTGCTTCAGGCAAAATAAATTATAAGAAAGGAAATCCAGTCTGTAATGGTAGCAATTTGCTAACTCACCACTCACTATTCACCACTCACCTTATTAAATCACTGCTTCAAAATAATAGACCTCAGTGGTATCTGCATTAAGGTCCTCCAAAGTCATATCGCTGTTGTTGAGTGTTATAATATCAAAAACTCGTGATTCGAATTCATCCGACAAGGTAAGTATTTGTGCCTGATCACTGAATATATATATGCCTGTAATAGTTACAGGCGAACCGAAGAGCATAAATGATTCTGTGTAATCCTGACTCTTTTCAAAAGATATGGTATAATCAACATAATTACTTGTAAAAACAGGTGTGATATCAATACCGTCTTTTTCATATTTATACACGGTCCAGGTTCTGCTGATCTTATCTATAGCTTGGTTCACCCGCTGATCCTCACAAGCAGTGGATAGGAATAATACAAATATGACCAAAACTATTTTTCGCATTAAATTTTCTAAAAATGTGTGTATCTAGTTGCTGTGTGAAACAAATTATTAAAGGCAAAATTTAATTTGCAAATTCTCAATTCTCAATTCTCATCTCAGCCTCCATAGCTTTTTTCAATCAACATAGCTTTAGCGGAGTTGATAGCGAAGGAGGCAATCTCAATTCCCTCAAATCATTTCCCCCACCGATGTTTCTTTTGGAAGCATTGTTTTTTTAATGCTTCCCCATCCTCCCGCAACATTCAAAAAATTCTGTAATCCATTGTTTTTTAAAATTGAAGCTGCCATCATACTTCTATATCCCGCTGCACAATGAATGATATAATTCTTATCGCTATCCAATTCATTCAACCTGTTTTCAATCTCACTCAATGGAATATTAATAGCACCTTTTATATGTTCGGATTCAAATTCTGTTGGTTTGCGAACATCGAGAATAAAATAACCAGGTTCTCCATAATATTGTGTGATATCATCTGCATTTATGGTGTTAACTGTTTCAACAGGTTTGCCCGCATTTTCCCAAGTTGCAATTCCGCCATCGAGATAACCGATCACATTTTCATAACCAACTCTTGCCAAGCGCAAAACAGACTCTTCTTCTTTGCTTATATCCGTTACTAAAACAAGTGGTGTATTTATATCTATTAATGTGCCTACCCATACTGCAAACATTCCATTTAATCCGATATTTAATGAGCTCTGAATAAAACCTTTTTCGAAATGATCTGCTATTCGTGTATCAAGTATCAATGCTCCGTTTTGCACTGCATTTTCTAATTCTTCGATCGTTAAAGGTTTTGTATTTTTCTTGATAATGCTGTCGATGGAATCGTATCCGTTTTTATTAATTCGCGCATCTTCAAAAAAATATTGAGGTGGAACCGACAAACCATCTGTAACAGAAAAAATAAATTCTTCCCTTGTCATTTCTTGTAATGCATAATTCGTTTTTTTCTGAATTCCTATCGTGGAAAATGTTTCTTTACCCATACTTTTCCCGCAAGCACTTCCGGGGCCATGTGCGGGATATACTATTACATCATCATCCAAAACCTTAATTTTTTGATTTAAAGAATCGTACATTTTTGATGCGAGTTCTTCTTTGGTCATAACACCATCTAAAAGATCAGGTCGCCCAACATCTCCAACAAATAAAGTATCACCGGTAAAAATGCAATAGTTTTTACCATCTTCGTCACTTAGTAAATAGCAAGTTGACTCCAGCGTATGGCCGGGTGTATGCAATGCTTTAATAGTTATTTTTCCGATGTTAAATTCTTCACCATCCTTCGCGTTGATCACTTTATAATTCGTATTTGCCTCTGGGCCATAAATTATTTGAGCGCCGGTTTGTTTTGCGAGGTCAATATGTCCCGAAACAAAATCAGCATGGAAATGCGTTTCAAAAATATATTTGATGGTTGCATTTCTGCTCTTTGCCATTTCAATATAGGGTTCAGTTTCTCTCAGCGGATCAATAATAGCTGCCATCCCGTCGCTTTCAATATAATATGCGGCTTCTGCAAGACAATTTGTATAAAGTTGTTCAATATACATATGCGTAAAATTTAGGTGTTATAAGTTTCTCCCTTGTGATCGAAAATAAATTTAATCAAAATGTATAATCATGTTGCAATTCCAATCGCCCTTTATTTTTTATATTTCTCTATTAACGTCAAAACCTTCGAGGTAATCTGCAACTCGTTTTAAAAAGGTGCCACCCAGCATTCCATCAACAACTCTGTGGTCATAACTCATACTCATAAACATCATTTGTCGTATCGCGATTACATCTCCGAATTCAGTTTCCATCACCACCGGTTTTTTCTTGATGGCGCCAACTGCTAAAATAGCAACCTGCGGCTGATTGATAATAGGTGTTCCCATTAAACTTCCGAAAGATCCAACATTGGTCAGTGTAAATGTTCCCTCCTGAATTTCGTCAGGTTTAAGTTTATTGTTGCGCGCACGAGTTGCAAGGTCATTAACCACTGCAGTTAATCCTACCAGATTCATTCTGTCGGCATTTCTGATTACAGGAACTATCAGATTTCCAGATGGTAAAGCAGCGGCCATCCCGATATTTATATCCTTTTTATACGTTATTGTATATCCGTCAACAGAAATATTAATTCCTGGAAAATCCTTAATTGCTTTGGCAACGGCTTCAATAAATATAGGTGTAAAGGTGATCTTTTGACCTTCACGTTTTTCAAATTTTTCTTTTATTTTATTTCTCCATTCTACAATTGGAGTCATATCCACCTCTACATAAGACGTTACATGCGGAGAGGTTTTTTTGCTCATTACCATATGGTCGGCAATAAGTTTTCGCATACGATCCATTTCCACAATTTCGCCAGTTCCTGTCTTCGAAGCAGAAATTTGTGTAGACACGGGAACTGATTTTTCCTCAGTTGAAACTTTTTCAACCTTTTGTTCTGCAATAACAGGTGCTTTTACATTGCCGGCTTCACGATCTTTTACATAGGCCAATATATCTGCTTTCGTAACCCTATCGTCCTTGCCGGTTCCGCCAATACTTTCCAATTCAGTCATCGAAATACCTTCTTCTCTGGCAATATTGAGCACTAATGGAGAATAAAATCTATCTGCATCATTTCCGTTGGAAACTACTTTCTGAACCTCGACCCTCTCTTTTATTTCCTCTGTTTTCACTTCCTGTTTCTGAATGGGGGCTGATACTGCAACTCCAGAATCACCAGCAACCTCAATAATTGCTATTGCTTTTCCAATTTGCACCACATCACCTTCCTTAAATAAAATAGTTGTAACCCTGCCTGCAAAAGGAGAGGGCACCTCGCTGTCTACCTTATCTGTTGCGATCTCGAGTACAGCTTCATCCAATTCAACAGTATCTCCTTCTTTCTTCAACCATTTCAAAATAGTTGCTTCCATTATACTTTCGCCCAATTTAGGCATGATCAATTCTTGTTGCGACATGATTTTAGATTCTCCTTTTTAGCTTTGAAATAATTATTGGCAATAGGGCTGTCCGGCTATTTGCCACCTTTCGCAAAATTACTGCCTTTATAATGCTTAACCAAGGCAATCGGCTAACAGAATGCGCATATCATGCAGTGCAAACATGGAGGCATATTCAATATTGATGTCACGGTTCTTGTTGAAAAAATACTTTTTTATTGATTTTTTACCCATTCCGGAAACTCCTATCAGGATAGTACCAACAGGTTCACTGTCGCCATCACTACCGGGGCCTGCATTTCCGGATACAGCAATCACAAAATCCGAATTTAAGAGCTGATGCGCGCCGTTTAGCATTTCGCCAATTGTTTGTTCACTTACTGGTCCGAATTGTTTAAGCGTTTCCTCCTTTACATTAAGCAGTTTCAACTTTACTTCTGATGAATAGGAGATTACAGAACCTAAAAAATAATCGGAAGCACCGGGTATACTTGTTATTTTATGAGCGATCTTGCCTCCGGTGCAACTTTCGGCAGTGGAAAGTGATGCATTGAGTTTTTTTAGTTGGGATCCGATATATTCTTCCAATAAAACAGCCTCATCACCAAAAACACAATTTCCTAACTGATTCTTAATTTCTTCTGAAAATTTGTGTAATAATTTTTCCAATTCCCCCCGATCATCACCCTTTGCAGTTAAGCGCAATTTTACAACTCCCGGCGAGGGTAAAAAGGCAAGGGAGATATTTTCCGGTAAATTATTTTCAATATGGGCTATTTTTTGAGCCAACAAACTTTCGCTCATTCCGCTCGTCATAATATGTTTATTTATAATTAACGGAAATTGAAAATCCTTTTTTAATTTTGGAATTACCTCCTCTGTAATTAATCCCTTCATTTCGAAAGGAACTCCGGGTAATGAAACTACAACTGTATTATTTTGTTGGAACCACATTCCTTGTGCAGTTCCTAAATTGTTTTTTAATATGACACAATTATCAGGATACATTGCCTGATCGTTATTATTTTCAGTGAAGGGAATATTTCTTTTTGCAAAAGCAGTTTTTAAACGCAATAAAATATCCTCATGAAAAACTAAGGTGCTATTAAAATAACGACATAAAGTTTTTTTGGTGATATCGTCCTTAGTTGGGCCAAGTCCGCCTGTAATAAAAATAAATTCAACCTTGCCTGAATAATTTGAAAGAGTATTAGTTATATGAAGGGCATTATCAGATATGGCCAATACCTCATGGATCTCGATACCAAGTGGCTGTATCTGAGTGGATATAAAACTTGCATTGGTATTGATGGTTGTTCCGTTCAGAATTTCATCTCCGATACTAACTATAACTGCCCGCATACATTTTTTTTACAAAAATAAGGTTTCGTGCTGCTATCTAG
>JAYSYX010000201.1:0-32402 GCA_043727235.1 Bacteroidota bacterium | reverse complement strand
AAAAAGATATTTGGCTGGATAAAATAAAGTACGAAAAACCTGTTCGCGATCTTTCAAAATTAATCGACAGTTTTCCTAACCTGACAATTGTTTTAGGTATTAATGGATTTGAGAGATATAATTCAAAGGATGAAGCATCTATTACTGCAAGAAAATTTTTAGTGGGTAAAAATGTTACGGGCGGACCTGAAACCATGTATTACGATATTTACAATACTGCTTTGCAAATTGATTCATCAAAACAGCTTCCTTACTATCATAAATCAAAATTAGTTCCGGGCGTTGAACGTATGCCTTATCCGCAATTTTTTAAAATTTTTGGTGATAAAGCAATTGAACTGGGAGGAATTAGCGGAACCTTGGGAACACAAAAAGAAAGGACCGTATTTTATAATAAAGATTCTGTTGGAATTGCACCGGTAATTTGTTTTGAAAGTGTTTTCGGAGGATATGTTTCTGATTATGTGTATAATGGAGCGGAGTTGATATTTATAATTACAAATGACGGTTGGTGGGGAAATACTTCCGGATACAAACAACATTGTTTATACGGAAAATTGAGAAGTATTGAAACGCGCAGAAGTATTGCGCGCTCTGCTAATACCGGCATCTCCTGTTTTATTGATCAGCGGGGAAACGTTGCCCAGGCTACAGTTTGGAGGGAGGATGCTGTATTAAATGCAACATTATTGGCAAGTGATAAAAAAACTTTTTATGTAAAATACGGCGACTATCTGGCAAATGTTGCACTTTGGATATCGGGATTTTTATTAATTATGACCTTTATCTCAAGTAAAATTATTAACCGGAAAAAGAAGATTTAATTTTTTATTGCTTTATTTTATTTGTGTTGATGAAATCTGGTTTTGTATGAATTTAGAAAAATTATGTTTTGAAGTAATAGAAATTACAAGGCCTATAGGAGCTTATATAAAACTACAGCGCGAAAATTTTCAAAATGTTCTTATAGAAAAAAAAGGAGTTCGCGATTTTGTAACGGAAGTAGATACCAATGCGGAAAAAAGATTAGTAACAGCATTGAAAACTATTCTACCGGAAGCAGGGTTTATTACCGAAGAAAAAACAATTGAACAAATAGAACAAGAATATTTATGGATAATAGATCCCCTGGATGGCACCATGAATTATGTGCATGGAATTCCCATTTATTCCATAAGTATAGCATTGCAATACAAAGGGGAAATTATTTTAGGAGTGGTGTTTGAAGTTGCGAACAATGAAATGTTTTACAGTTGGAAGAATGCTCCCGCATTTTGTAATGGAAAAATAATTCAGGTATCAGGTTGTAACAATTTGGGTGATTCACTTATAGCTACTGGCTTTCCCTATATCAGAAATAATGAACGCACGCAAAAAATTTCAGAGACACTAAAATATTTTCTTGATAACGGAAGAGATATCCGCAGGCTTGGAACTGCAGCTACAGATCTCTGTTATGTGGCATGTGGCAGAATGGATGTTTATTACGAAGGATTTTTAAATATCTGGGATATAGCTGCCGGAATTATTATAGCAGAAAATGCAGGGGCCTTTGTTTCTGATTTTAGTGGGGCACGCAATTTTTCTGCGGGACAAATTGTCGCAACCAATCCTGAAATTAAAAATTTTGTCTTACAAGGTGTTGCATTAATGCCAGGTGAATAAAGGTTCATTCATTATATAACAATCTACAATTATTTTACGAATAGTGAAATCACCCAATAAACTAATCCACTCATAAATATAGATGCAGGAATTGTGAGTATCCATGCCCACAGTATTTTTGTTACTACTTGCCATCTCACTGCGCTAACGCGTTTTGCTGCACCAACACCCATTATTGCACCTGTAATTGTATGCGTTGTAGAGGCAGGAATTCCCAGTGCTGCTGTTCCAAACAATGTTACTGCTCCTGCAGTTTCAGCACAAAATCCACCCATGGGTTTTAAAGGAGTTAAATTATGGCCCATGGTTTTCACAACCTTCCATCCACCTATCAGTGTTCCCAATCCAATTACGATGTAACATGCGTAAAATATCCATTGTTGCGGATTATCTATATCAGCGTGTCCATTGGAAGCCAATAATAAAATAATAATACCGGCTGTTTTTTGTGCGTCATTACTTCCGTGTCCAAGACTAAAAGCTGCCGAGGAAACCAATTGCATAAAGTGAAAAAATCCATCCACTTTTCTAGGTTTAAAAGTTCTGAAGGTCCAAAGTGTAATTATCTGTAAAGTATATGCCACTAAAAGTCCAATTAATGGAGCAAGAAAAATAAAAATAAATATCCATCCTAGACCTTTATGATCAGGTTCGAACCACAATAAGGCATCTGGTCCGGCTTTTACTAATGCAGGTCCTATTAGTCCGCCGATTAATGTATGTGATATACTTATCGGCATACCAAATTTTGTACATAACCATCCCCAAGTAATTGCACCTATCAATGCAGCCAATACAAAATAATTATCTCCATCAACAACACTTTTATCTATCACTCCTTTACTCATTGTTTTGGAGACTTCCGTTGATTGAAAGATCCATAAGGCGGCGAAGTTGAAAAATGCGGCCCAGATAACAGCTTTTGTGGGACTTAACACTCTTGTTGCAACAATGGTGGAAATTGAATTTGCAGCATCATTGGCTCCATTAATAAAATCGAAAACGAGTGCCAATATTACCGTAATTATAATGATAGGTTCAATACCGCTCATAATTTATGTGGTTTTTACAATTATCGATTCAATAACATTTGCGATATCTTCACATCGGTCGCTGGCACTTTCCATTTTAGAGATAATGTCTTTTATCTTTATTATTTCTATCGGGTCTTTTTCATTTGCAAAAAGATCTGTGAGTGCTAATTCAAATATCACATCGCTTTGATTTTCTACATTATTTATCTCAATAATAAGTTTGCGCAATTTTTCAATATTGCGAAGATCCCGTAATTCTTCCAGGGCAGCTTTTACTTTAATTGTACCTTCATTTATCAGCTCTGCCATTTTAATTATAGCAGATGGGAGATTATTTGGTTTGTATAATTTAATTCGCAATGCAGCATCTTTCACATGATCTGCAACATCATCTATGGTAGAAGCAAGATAATGTATATCCTCCCTGTCGAAAGGAGTGATGAACACAATATTCAGGTTATTCATGATCTCATGCGTGATCTCATCTCCCACATGTTCAACATGTTCAATTTCTTTTATGATCTCCTCTCTCTTATCTACATCAGTTTCCTTTACACAATGCAATAAAAGTTCTGAGATCCTGACATTATTATCGGCTGCTTTTCCAAAGAGCGGATAAAAGGTTTTATCTTTTGGCTGGAAAAACCTTAAAACTTTATCTATTGACATATTTGTAATTTTAATTTAATGTTAAGTGATGCTAAAGTAATAGTTAAAAACACAAAAAATTAACAATGCTGCAACTATTTACAATTAGGTTACATTTAGTTAACAATTAGGTAACATTAAGGGTAAACAGCTATTTATATGTGCTTTCGCATCTAATAAATTAAGAAATCATTACTCATACATAAAATAAATGCTTTGTTAATATTGAGTTAACATTGCTGAAATACCTTCGCATCAACTAAATGCATAATATGTTACACAAATTAACCTATTTACTAATTGTTGCTGTGGGATTATCATCCTGCGGTGGCTCAAAAACCGGTGAGAGTTCTACTGAGATCTCCGGTTCTATTTCAATTGATGGTTCCAGCACCGTTTATCCTTTAAGTGAAGCTGTTGCGGAGGAATTCGGATTAAAACATCCAAAAGCGAGAGTTACGGTTGGAGAATCAGGTACTGGTGGTGGATTCAAAAAATTTGGAAGAGGAGAAATTGATATTTGTGGTGCATCCCGTCCAATTAAGGACAGTGAAATTGCAATTTGCGACTCGGCGGGTATCAAATATCTGGAATTGGAAATTGCTTACGATGGTCTGGCTATCGTTGTTAACCCTTCTAATACCTGGGTTGATAAAATTACCACTGCAGAATTAAAAATGATGTGGGAAACAGCAGCACAGGATAAAATTAAAACATGGAATCAGATTCGTCCGGAATGGCCAAATGAACCGCTGCATCTATATGGTGCCGGAACTGCAAGCGGAACCTTCGATTATTTTACGGAAGAAATTTGCGGAAAAAAAGGTGCGAGTCGCGGTGATTATACGGCAAGTGAGAACGACAACCAATTGGTAACCGGTGTAGCTGGTGACAAAGGCGGTTTAGCATATTTCGGAATGGCGTATTATGAAAATAATAAAGAAAAATTAAAGATCGTTCCGGTGGATAATGGAAATGGAACGGGTGTTATACCAACACAGGTTACTGTTTTGGATAAAAGTTATTCTCCCTTATCACGACCACTTTATATTTATATTAATGAAGAAGCATTGGCAAAACCTGAAGTTGCGGCATTCATCACATTTTTTATCGATAATGCACCTACATTAAGTAAGGATGTTGGTTATGTTCCTTGTGAGGCAAGTATTTATACTGCCCAAAAGGAATTATTAAATGCAGCGATCACAAGATTGGCACCTGCTGAAAAATAGTTTATTCAAATGTTCAGGTAATGATTTAATTACCTGAACACTTTTATTTTTTGTGAAGAGAAAAGAGAAAATAATAGAATTCCTTTTAGCACTTAGCGGTGCTATTACTGTTTTAACTACCATTGGAATTTTATCCGTATTGCTTTACGAATCAGTTTTATTCTTTAAGGAAGTATCTATTGTAGAGTTCTTTACGGATACACAATGGACTCCGTTATTTGAGGACAAACATTTCGGAATACTTCCCTTAATTTCCGGAACAGTATTAACATCATTTATTGCAATTACAGTTGCACTTCCCATTGGATTGAGCATTGCAGTTTATTTAAATGAATATGCGCATCCAAAAGTCAGACAAACAATTAAACCGATGCTGGAAATATTGGCAGCAATTCCTACAGTAGTTTACGGTTTTTTTGCATTGACAGTAGTAACACCTTTTTTACAACAAATTATTCCGGGATTATCAGGATTTAATGCATTATCACCAGGCATTGTTATGGGAATTATGATCATTCCATTAATTTCTTCTTTAAGTGAGGATGCGTTATATGCGGTACCTAAATCATTACGCGAAGCGAGTTATGGATTAGGTTCCACGCCATTTCAAACATCTTTTAAAGTACTAATTCCCGCTGCATCATCAGGAATTATTGTTTCGGTAATTTTAGCTATTTCAAGAGCCTTCGGCGAAACAATGATCGTTGCCGTAGCCGCCGGATTGGAACCGCGTTTAACGATGGACCCCACAGTTCCGATCGCAACAATTACAACATATATAGTTCAGGTTTCCATGGGAGATGTACCTCAGGGTTCACTTGAATTTAAAACAATATTTTCAGCAGGAATGATGTTATTTGTTTTTACATTTATTTTAAATACAATAACAGCGAGAGTCAAGAAGAAGTTTTATCATAAATACGAGTAGGGGGAGGCAGTGGCAGTGGCAGTAGGCAGTGGCAGTGGCAGTAGGCAGTCGCAGTCACAGTTTTGATCCGGAACGGATCGAAATTACGATCAACCCCAAATTAATTTAACAATAGATGAAGGAGCTTATATCCGAGTAGGAGCAAATTCACGATTCACGATTGACGATTCACGAAGGTGAATTATGATTATTAGCCCGAGTAGTATCGGATTCACGATTGACGATTAACGATTCACGCAATGATGAACAACAGAACAAAAAATAATCTTTTCAAATATTGGGCAATTGCTTGCACCATGTTTGGAATTATTATGTTGGCGATTTTTCTTATCAATATTATTGTTGATGGAATTGGGAGAATTGACTGGGCGTTTATTACAAATCTTCCATCAAGAAAAGCAGAAAATGCAGGCATTTACACTGCATTAATGGGAACGGTTTGGATACTGGTATTAACTGCAATTATTGCAATACCGATTGGTGTGGCTGCGGGAATTTATTTAGAAGAGTACGGTAAAAAATCGCGCCTTGCTAATATTTTGGAAATTAATATTACCAATCTCGCAGGTATACCCTCTATTATTTATGGTATCCTCGGATTAGAAGTATTTGTCCGCACCGCCGGTTTAGGAAGTTCTGTTTTGGCAGGAGCACTTACCTTATCCTTATTAATATTACCTATAATTATTGTTTCAACAAGAGAAGCAATTAAAGCTGTACCTAAAACAATTAAGGAAGCAAGTTTTGCATTAGGTGCATCAAAATGGCAAACGATATCCCGACAAATTTTACCTGCTGCAGGTGGTGGAATTGTAACGGGTGTAATTTTATCTTTATCACGCGCGATCGGAGAAACTGCTCCACTTATTGTAGTTGGAGCATTAACATATGTGCCATTTGCACCATCAACACCGATGGATCAGTATTCTGTTTTGCCTATGCAAATTTTCAACTGGATAAGCAGGCCGGAACCTGAATTTGCAACAAATGCAGCTGCAGCTATTATTATTTTATTATTAATAACCTTCGTAATGAATGGCATTGCAATATATTTGAGGAATAAATGGCAGAAAAAAGTTAAGTGGTAAATTTTTATGAGTTATAAATTAACAGCAGATAATATTCAGGTTTGGTATGGTGATTTTCATGCCTTGAAAAATATATCTATTCGTATTCGCCCCAATACCGTTACTGCATTTATTGGCCCGAGTGGATGTGGTAAGTCTACCTTCCTTCGTTTGATAAATCGCATGAACGATTATATCGACGGATTCAGAATGGACGGACATATCCTCATTGATGAAAAAAATATTTACGGAAAAAGAATACGTGTGGAAGAATTGAGAAAGGAAGTTGGTATGGTATTTCAAAAGCCAAATCCCTTCCCAAAATCAATATTTGAAAATGTAGTATATGGATTGCGTATTCGCGGCGTTAACGATAAACATATTCTGGAAGAAGCCTGTGAAAATTCATTGCGCCAGGCAGCTTTATGGGACGAAGTAAAAGATGATCTTAAAAAATCGGCATTAGCGATCAGCGGGGGACAACAACAACGTTTATGTATTGCAAGAACTTTAGCAGTTAAACCGAGTATAATTTTAATGGATGAACCTGCAAGTGCCCTGGATCCCATTTCCACGGCTAAGATCGAAGAATTAATATCACAGTTGAAACAAAATTACACCATCATAATTGTAACACACAACATGCAGCAGGCAGCGCGGATAAGTGATCGCACTGCATTCTTTTATCTTGGTGAATTAATTGAATTCGACACAACAGTAAATATATTCACAGCACCGAAGGAGGATAAAACGCAGAGTTATATTACGGGACGGTTTGGTTGAAAAATTAGCCAATTAGCCAATTAGCAAATGGAACAGCCGGCCAATACTTAAATCCTAAGCATTCAATTAACAAATTGACCATTAACAAATTAAAAAATGAATCATGTCGCAAATAGATAATCCTGTTCATAATTTGAAGGAAGAATTGGAACAAATGTTTCAACTGGTTACAACACAATTATTAAAGGCAAAGGAAGCTCTTACGAAATTTGATAAAGACCTTGCGCGCGAAGTTGTTCAAATTGAAAAACGTGTGAACGGTCAGGAATTACAAATTGACCGCACGGCAGAAAATTTTATTGCCTTATATGCACCTGTTGCAATTGACCTCCGATTTGTTTTAGCAGTATTAAAGATCAATAATAACCTCGAAAGAATTGGAGATATAGCAGAAGGTATTTCCAAATATATTAATGAAACAGAAAAACCCTTCGATGCTACATTAATGGAAGAAAGTAATGTATTGCCAATGTTTGAAGCTGCGATGAAAATGTTGGCAGATACCAAAATGGCTTTTGAAAATGAAGATACTTCCATAGCACGAAAAATATTTAAAAGCGACGATTATCTCGATCATATTAATATTGAAGCAATAAATAATCTTACCCATGCCATGCATTCCGATCCCTCAAAAATTTCGGATGCATTATATATTATCTCCATCATCCGCAAACTCGAACGCATCGGAGATCAATTAAAAAACATCGCCGAAGAGATCATCTTCTACATCGAAGCGAAGGTGTTGAAACATGCGGGGAGGAAATGAAGAATGAAGAATGAAAAATGAATTTTGATCCGTGTATGAACTAACTCACCACTCACTATTCACCACTCACTAAATGAGTAATCATCCTTCGCTAAAGCTACAGAGGACAAGTGAGTTATGAGTAATGAGTTTGACTCTCGTTCGCCGGAAACTCTACTTCTGACTATTAACCTCCTGGACTATGTGTGAATGGGGAGTGGTGAGTGGTGAGTTTGCATCGACTTAAAGTGAGGCTCCCACTTTTCAGTGGGGGTCTCACTGGTGGTGAATGGTGAGTATGCTCCGAGTGATACTTTAATTGCGCATCGTAAAATGAGTAATCCTCCTTCGCTAAAGCTACGGAGGACAAGTGAGGTATGAGTAATGAATTCCATCTCGTTCGCTGGATATTTTACTCCTGACAATTGACCCTTGATCATCGGGTGAATGGTGAGTAGTGAGTAGTGAGTTTGATTCACGTAAGCCGAAAATTCTATTTCTTCCTATTGACTATTGACTCCTGCCTATGCATTCTCAATTCTTTTTCTTCCTCAATCTTTCACTTCAATCAAGATTTTCTTGTCTTAATAAATGGACTAATCCAACATTAATTTCTTCCCGTACCTTCGCTCTTCGCGCCTCGTGGCCTCGCCATCCACAACACAACACAACATAACATAACACAACACACAACCCAAAACACATTCCATAACACAACCACACCACAACACATTATACAACACGAAATACATCCCTCAATACAACCTTCCAATTTTTTTTCAATCTTTCATCCGGTCCCGAGTTTCTTGTAGTAGTAAGTGTATTAATCCAACATTAATTTCTTCGCGTACCTTCGCGCTCTTCGTGCCTTTGTGGCCTCGTCATCCGCAATGCATCTCATAACACATCCCATAAAACATCCCACACTGCTACCCACAATACAACCGATTATACAAAACGTAATACATCCCTCAATACACCCCTTCCAAAAAGTTTTTTCTAAAAAATTAAAACCACTCCCGCATCTTCCTCCGTAAATTGTTCCAAATAAATTATTTAAACAAACAAAAACATAAAAAATGAAAAATCTAACAAAAATTTTCGCGACTATCGCTTTATTCTTTGCAATTAGCACCGGTTTTGCACAAAACAGTAGCAATACAACCATGGTTGGTGGTGAGGCGATGTTTCCTCAAAAAGACATTATCGACAACGCAGTTAAATCTAAAGATCACACCACTTTGGTTGCTGCAGTAAAAGCTGCGGGCTTAGTAGAAACATTAAAAAGCGCAGGACCTTTTACCGTATTTGCTCCCGTAAATGATGCATTCGAAAATCTTCCTGCAGGAACTGTAGAAACATTATTAAAACCAGAAAATAAAGACATGCTTGTTAAGGTTTTAACTTATCACGTTGTTTCCGGAAATATGGATTACGATGCAATATCCAAAGCAATAAAAGCTGGCAACGGAACTGCAACTTTAACTACAGTAAGTGGTGGTAAATTAACAGCAATGATGAATGGCAAACACAATATCCAACTTAAAGATGAAAACGGAAATGTGTTAAATGTAACTACCTACGATGTATATCAAAGCAACGGAGTTATACATGTTATCGACAGAGTAGCTCTTCCTAAATAATTTTGTGTGATTTAGTTTTTAGTTAACGGAGAAAGGGTTTGAATCCTTTCTCCGTTTTTTTATTTCAAATTGATAGCCAAAACATTTTAAAAATCCCACACGAAAAAAAATTGCCACAAAGGCACAAAGGTTACATTAAGTAGTTTATTTATTATATGAAATTTATCTACTGATTTTCCAAACAAAAAAACCTGCATCAATCAATGCAGGTTTTTTTATTAAAAAATTTACTCAATTATAATTATAAAATTATCATTAGGTATCAATAAGACTAAAATCATCCTCCCTACAACAACTAAGTCCTACTTCCTATGTCCTATGTCCTACTTCCTATTTTTCCTACTTCGCGAAGCTAATCGCTCTCTTCTCCCTAATCACCGTCACCTTAATATGCCCCGGATATTGCATTTCATCCTGTATCTTTTGTGCAATACTAAATGAAAGTTCTTCCGCCTGAACATCGGTAACTTTTTCTGCTTCAACAATTACACGCAATTCACGACCCGCCTGAATGGCATATGCTTTTTCAACTCCGTCGTTTACCAATGCAATGGATTCCATTTCTTTAATGCGTTTGAGATAACTCTCTAAAATTTCTCTTCTCGCACCTGGTCTTGCACCACTAATTGCATCACAAGCCTGAACAATAGGAGAAATTACGTATTGCATTTCAATCTCATCGTGATGGGCACCAACTGCATTTACAATTGCAGGATGTTCACCATATTTCTCACATAATTTCGCACCTAATAATGCGTGACTTAATTCACTTTCCTCCTCAGGAACTTTTCCAATATCATGCAAGAGACCTGCGCGTTTTGCGAGTTTTGCATTGAGTCCTAATTCTGCTGCCATGGTTGCACATAAATGCGCAACTTCTCTGCTGTGTTGTAATAAATTCTGACCATAAGAAGAACGAAAACGCATTCTTCCGATAATGCGGATCAATTCCGGATGAAGTCCTGTAACACCTAATTCAATTACAGTTCTTTCTCCTATCTCCACAATATGTTCTTCCATTTGTTTTTTGGTTTTTGCAACCACTTCCTCGATACGTGCGGGATGTATTCTTCCATCTGCCACCAATCGCTGCAAACTCAATCGCGCAATTTCTCTGCGCACAGGATCGAAACCGGAAATAATAATTGTTTCCGGAGTATCATCTACAATAAATTCAACTCCCGTTGCAGCTTCCAGTGCACGAATATTTCTTCCCTCACGACCAATTATCTGACCCTTCTGATCATCGCTGTCGAGATTAAATACAGAAACAGAATTTTCAATTGCCTGTTCCGCAGCCGTGCGCTGAATAGTTTGAAGAATGATTTTTTTAGCTTCTTTATTCGCTTTTAATTTCGCCTCTTCAACTATTTCTTTAATATGCGACATCGCCTTGTTTTTGGCTTCGTCTTTTAATGCTTCTATCAATTCGTTTCTTGCCTGATCAGCACTTAATTTACTTACTTCTTCTAATTTTTGAATGTGCGTTTCATACGCCTTATCCAATTCTCCCTTTTTTGTACTTACTACTTCTAATTGTGTTGCAAGATTTTCGCGAATGGTATTTACTTCAGCTTCTTTTTTTAAATATTGTTGCTGCTGCTGACCTAATTGCGATTCCTTTTGTTTCATTCGCATTTCCTGCTCTTCCAATTTCGAAACTTTTTGTAGTCTCTCTTTTTCAAGTTCCGCTTTGTGCTGAATGAGCTGGTCTTTTAATTCCAACGATTTTTCGCGTTTGTAAGCATCAGAATCATTTTTACTTTTTTGTAATAATAATTCCGCTTCTTTTTTTGCTGTGGAAAGAATGTCGTTCGCTTCGCGTTGTGCTAATCCTTTTTGGCCTTTCGTTTGTCCGAAAATAAGCCGCCCTGTAATTAATCCTATCACAAGGGTAGCTACACCAATAATTACGTACATTAAAATGTCGTTCATATATATGGTTTTTATGATGAGGGACTTCAACGGTAAGAAAACCGAAAGTAAAAGAGGATCTCCGTGCTTGCGCTTTGGAGTTTTTATGGTTTAAGAAGAGTTACTCAGATATTAAGTGCCTTTAATATTTGCTGATTGAGCAGTTCAAGTTCAGATGTGTGGTCTGTTTCCGGTATTTGCTCAACTGTTTTATTTTCCTCCCCAAGTTTATCTACCATCATCGTCAACATCGCCATTGCGAGATAATCTTGTTTATCGCTGCCTGAATGCAGGTTTTGGAGTTCTTTTATTTTTTCAGCTATTATTCTGGCTGCCTTTCTCACTGTTTCTTCTTCCTCAGGCTTCACTTTAAGCCTGTAGGGCCTGTCGCAAATTGTGACATGTATGTTCAGCAATTTGCTTTCCTCTGTATCCATTGGGTTTTTTACGCTCGTTTGGTCCAATTGGGTCTAAAGTTAAGGAAAGATTATGAAAATGCTAAAACGGGTGTGGAGCTTTTACCGCATTATGTGTTCAATCGTTCAAAAGTGCTATACAATTGTCCACTTCTTTGATCAGTTCATTGATCTTTTTTTTCATCTCCGCTTTGCCGGGGTTGCTTTCTTCGCCACCTGTTCCTCCGGCTATAGTTTGAACGGTTTTTATGAGCTCAATTTGTTTTTCGAGCTCTTCTATCTTTTTATTTTTATCCTGACTGGTTTTTCTTTGGGCATCGAGCTGACTTTTCAGAATATCATTCTCATTTTTAATTGCATGATAGTTCCGGAGCAAACGGTCGAGGTTGCTTTTTATATTTTGTAACTGTTCCTGCATATTATTTGTGTGTGTCTGCCCTGCTAAAAAAGCATCAGGCAGGTTCGAAACTACATATAATTATTTACGAATCACAGCATTTAGTTCCTTTTCATAACGGGAAAGCAATTTTTGAATAACATCCTCCACTTCCGAATCGGTAAGTGTACGATCGGGATTTCCAAAAGTTAAACCAACGGCATAACTTTTTTTGCCTTCCAGTTTCTCGCCTTCATAAACATCAAATAACCGGATATCTTTTAATATAGGTTTGCCTTCTTTTTTTGTTATTGCTTCAATTTCGGCAAATGTAACGGAAGGTTCCAGAATCAAAGCAAGGTCTCTGCGCACCTCCGGAAATTTTGAAATTTCTTTAAAGGTTACTTTGCGCGTGATTAAATTTTCCAACATAATGCTCCAATCCAATTCGGCATAATACACCGGTAATTTAATATCAAAATCTGCACATATTTCTTTTTTTACTGCACCACAAATACCAATATTTTTTCCTCCGACAATTAATTCTGCTCCACTTTCTAAAATGGAATTTGTTGGGGGGATATTATTCCACGTTGCCGAACAATTCATTTCCGACAATAAGGCTTCCGTTAATTGTTTAATATCGAAGTGGTCAGATTTTCTTGTTGCATTTCTCCAGTTCTCTTCCGTTGCTGATCCTGTAATATAAATTCCGATTTTTTCTGACTCTGAAAATTTTTCACCTTGTTTTGAATACACTCTTCCGAATTCAAACAAACGAAGGTCCTGTTGTTTATGATTATGGTTGTAGGATATTACTTCCAGTCCGGTGAACAACATGGATTGACGCATACAATCCAATTCCACATTTAAACTGTTTAATAAATTAACGCGTTCATTATTTATTTCAGGAATAAATTTCTCTACATATTTAGAACGCGAAATTGCATTCGTAAATATTTCATAACAACCCGAGTCCGTTAAATAATTAATTGTTCTCTGGCGAATTTTTTCTTTATCCGGCTTTGGACTTACCAGGTAAGGCGTTCTTATGCCAGCAGGTACGGGAATATTATTAAAACCATACATGCGCAGAATTTCTTCTATGATATCAATCTCACGCAATACATCATTTTTGTAGGAAGGCACTTCCAGTTTTAATCCTTCCGAGGTTTTTTCTGCGATCTTAATATTTAATGATTCTAATATGGTGATAATAGTTTCTTGCGGGATCTTAATGGTGCTCATCATTTCCAATCGCGCATATCGCAAAAATATTTCCGTTGCTTTTATTTTGTTGGGATAGATGTCGATATAATTGCCTTGAATTTCTCCTCCGCAAAGTTCAACAAGCATACTTGCGGCAGTTTGCAGGGCTTTCATGGTAATTTCAACATCAGTTCCTTTTGCATATCTTGAGGAAGCATCCGTTTTTAATACCTGATTGTTTTCTGTCCTTCTGATAAAAGAAGGATTAAAACAAGCACTTTCGATAAAAATATTTTTTGTAGAAGATGTTATTCCTGAATGTATACCACCATAAACTCCTGCAATACACATTCCTTCTTCCGCATTGCAGATCATGAGATCATCTGCATTTAATTTTCTTGTTTTTTCATCCAGTGTTATAAATTCGGTATTTTGAGGAAGTGTTTTTATGATAACCGTATTACCATTTATCTTATCCGCATCAAATGCATGTAATGGCTGACCAAATTTCTGTAAAATATAATTGGTAATATCCACTGCATTATTAATTGGCCGCATTCCGACAGCCCTCAATTTATTTTGAAGCCATGCCGGTGATTCTTTAATACTTATATTTTCTATCAATACTCCCGAATATCGGAAACATCCATTTTCATTTTCCAGCAGCACTTTAATTTTATTTTCTGAGGAAACCCCATTTTTATTTTCCGATATTTTTGTTGGATCTTTTAATTCCGGAAATTCTATTCCTCTCGAAATTAATGCTGCTCTTAATTCTCTTGCAGTTCCGAAATGTGAATTTGCATCTGCGTGATTTGCAGTTAATCCGATCTCTATGATGGTATCGGAATAAATATTGAAAAGTTTTTTTATTTCTGTTCCTACAGCGGTTTCCCCGGGTAAAATAAATAAACCATCATGCCCTTCACCCAATCCAATTTCATCTTCCGCGCACAGCATTCCGTTGCTCTCTACGCCGCGAATTTTTGCTTTTTTAATGGTGAAAGCATCTCCTTTTATTGGGTGGATGGTAGTTCCGGTTAAGGCAACTATTACTTTTTGTCCCGCAGCCACATTCGGAGCGCCACAAACTATTTGCAAATTTTCTCCCGAACCAGTATTTACCGTTGTTACTTTCAATTTATCTGCATCCGGATGTTTTTCGCAGGTTATAACTTCTCCTGCAACCAATCCCTCTAATCCTCCCTTTACACTTTCAAAAGCATAAACCCCTTCCACCTCTAAACCGATATCTGTAAGTAATTCCGCTGCTTTATCAGCACTCATTTTTACCGGTAAGATCTCTTGTAACCAGTTCCAGGATATTTTCATGGGGGTAAAGATAAATAAGAATTGTGGATGGGGTGGCCGGGAAGGCGCTAAGGGCGCGAAGGAGGCGCAAAGGGAGGCCGTGTTTGGCAGTGTTTTGTTGTTACAATTTTAAAATCATTTAATTTATTCTTCGCGAAATTTTGCGTTATTTAAGTCTTCACAGCCAAATTCTTTTTTAAACTAACTGATTATTTAGCATTTATTACTCGCAGACCTGAAAATTTCGCTCTATTTAAGTATAATGCTTCTTATGCACAAATGTGCAACTATTCTATTGGTTTTAGCATCTTACCTTCATGAGTTTAGTTTTAGAAATTATTCATGCAATTGCTTTGAAATTTGTTTATATTCACCATTAAAACGCAATATGAAACTTTTTACTCTTTTAGCTCTATTTTTCCTATTTAAAATTTCATTCACTCAAACCAATTTATTTGCCCCTGTAGGAGCTCAATGGTGGTATTCCTTTGCTTGGAATGGAATTGATTTCGAGCCAATGTTTTATCATATTGAATCTCTTGAAGATACGATTGTTTTTGGGAAAGAATGTAGAAAATTGGAGAGCAAGATTATTTATCAATTTACGGAGCAAAAAGTAGCCAATTTCTATATTTATCAATCAAATGATACAGTATATTATTCGATTGACTCATTGTTTGAAGAACAAGTTGATACTTCTTTTCATGTTCTTTACAACTTTAATGCTTTGGTTAATGATACGTTAGATTTTTATAGAGGTGATTATTCTGGAATTTCTCCAATAGTTCATCCAGATGATTCAACAGATTTTATTATTATTGATTCGATTTCGATAGAGAATTTTGGTGGGTATGATTTAAAAAAAATATCATATCATAGCGAAAGAATTTCTCCATGGGGATGTTGGGTTTTCGATGGAAGCGCCTATGAATTGATTGGTAATATAAATTATTTATTGCCGCTACCTATATCTTGTTTAGTAAAAGATCCTTATCCAAATTTTTTACTTTGTTATGAAGATCCTAATGTTGGAATATTTCACTTTTATGGCGACAAATGTTTTTATTTCGATGAAGTAAAGGATGACCAACCTAATCTAAAAATATATCCTAACCCTGCAGAGAATTATATTACCATGTATTCTCAGATCAATAATTTTGACCTAAAGATTTACAACCTTCAAGGTGTACTAGTACAAAAGCACGTTAATGTTTCAAGGACTCTTGATATTTCCCAATTACCCATTGGAAATTATATTTTGCATTTTCAATCAGAAAATAAAATTTATTATTTTAACCTAATAAAGATGTAAATAAAATGAAAACCTATTTATTAATTCCGATTTGCATGGCATTTTTAATGTCATCACCCCTGTTTTCACAAATTGACTGTCTTACCCCTGACCTTGAAAGTGAATCCTCATTCCTAGTTACTGACTGCGAGGATATGGCCAATTATTCAACATCAGAAATTTATCCTGAACAAATGCCAATATTATACATTAATGTTAATATTCATTTTATGCTGCATGAGACTGGAGATCCGGGTAATTTTTCAGAGACTACAACTGCTGTAACTGATATTTCCGGCTACGAATATGCACTGGAAATAATTGATGCAGCAAACGATAAATTAGCTACAACCGAAACATATAGTATTAATTTACCATATGGTGCGGCCCCACCTTCATTAGCTACTCGATTTCGGTACAGATTAGCTGGAGATGCAGATCCTGGAGTAACCGGTGACGATGGTGTTTATTTTCATCGGGATGATGATTATTATTATTTCGATTATAATAACGCTACACTATATGGCGCATCTAATTCAGCGCATGTTTTATGCCCTGAATCACCTACAGGTTTTGGTCATAATACGTCAACGGAATTAAATATTTTTTTTCAGGAATCGGATGATGGAAAAGCACTTATAGATAAAAGGTTTTCCGGGTACGCGCCCTCCCCTCCTTATGCCTCTCCACCCTATGTCCCCTTTGTCATTATAAGCAGTGGATGGACAACTTATAGAAATGGGTTTGGTCCTTTCCATATGATGGCTAATTTACTTGTTCATGAAATTGGCCATGATTTAGGATTAAGCCATACATGGAATTCAATTGACAATTGTTCTGATACACCAGAAAATTGTAATTGTTATGCGCAATATATTACTGCTTGTAAGGATGCTGATGGGTGTCCTCCAGCAGCAGGTGCATGTAATATACCTGCAGATTGTCCTTGTGCAGAATTGGATGCTTGCGACGTAGAATTTTCGAACAACATAATGGATTATAATGTTTATAGGCAAATATTTTCTCCATGTCAACATGGAAGAATTAACTATTGGTTAGTACATGAGCCAGTGCTTAATTATGTTTATAAAGATTATTGTGAAATACTTGATGCTGATTTAGTCATTGATGATCCTGGAGAAGAAATTGTGTGGGAAAGTAAAAGAATTATGAAAGGTAATATTCGAATAAAAGCGCTAACCACTTTAATTATAAAGTGCTGGGTGGGAATGCCTGCGGATGCTAAAATATTTGTTGAAGGCTCAGGGAAATTGATTATCGATGGCGGAACGATATCAAGTAATTGTGGGGAGTTATGGCAAGGAATTGAAGTGTGGGGCGTTGGTAGCGGAACACCTCATCCCACCGTAAGTTCTATTCATGGAGGAACATATCCGGCTTCGTCATCTGATCATGGAGTGGTTTATATGCTTCGCAATGCCACTTTGGAGCTCTCAAGAAATGGAATTTCAACTCGTAATTATGCGGAAATTGCCCACCCAGAAAATTTTTGGGGAGGTATAATTGTAGCTTCAGAGTCTTCATTTTTAAATAACTGGCGGTCAGCTGAATTTATGAAATATGATTATACTCCGGCTGAAACTAACGATGATAACATAAGTGTGTTTCTTTTATGCAATTTCGAAATGAATGATGACTATCCATGTGATGAAACATTCAATACACATATTACAATGTGGGATGTGGATGGTGTTGAAATTATTGGTTGTACTTTCAAAGACCTAAGAGATGCCTGCACAAATAACGGAAGAGGTATATATAGTATCGATGCGACATATACTGTTGCTAGCAATCTTTGCTACGGTGCAACACCATGTACTGATGATATTGGAAGCTTTGAAGGATTTTATAAAGGGATCGAGGTAGAAAACGCTAATTCAAGACCTCGAGATATTGTTGTTGGCGATATAGAATTTATTAATAATTACAGAGGGATATTATTATCAAATGTTAATAATTCATTAATAATTAATAACACATTTGAAGTACCAGATATACCCACTACATCCTATAATGCGTACGGGATTTATTTAGAAGACTGCGATAATTATCATGTGGAAAATAATAATTTCACAACATTTGGAAGTTATGATGATGCTTCTCCATATAATGCGGGAATCTATGTAGTCAATAATTCTGATGCTGTTACTGAAGTTTATAGAAACACTTTTGATGAATTGGAAGCTGGGGTTCGAGTTCAAACCGAAAACTCTAAACTTCAAATTAAATGCAATACATTCAATAGTATCATTGAAAAACACGATATTTATGTAACTAACACAGGCACATTGGGTCATCAAGGATTATGCTTGAGTAATTTTTATGCTTGTCCAATTAGAGTAAATTCTCCAGCTGGTAATACATTTTCCTTTGATTGTAATAATACGCAAGGTGATTTTAAAATTTATAGTGGTCACCCTGAACTAAAGTATCGTCATCATAGTGAGACTTCTTATACACCTTCATGTTATACAACTGGAGTAACTTACATTACACTACAGCCTTGCACATATACTCACGATTTAGGAAGCGAATGCGTTGCATGTATGTCAACTTTACCTGAAGGTGGTACTGGATTTAGATTGGATGGATCAAACGCTACTTCTGCATATGGTTTATATAGTGAACTTGTAACAACACAGGAGTGGATCGATGAAATGGTAGCGGCATTAGAAGTTGAAGAATATGAGTTGGAATATAATTCAGGGGAATCTGTAGAAAATGACGATTTGACCTATCTTTTAAATCTAAGAGAACAATTACTAGATGATTGTACAAATTTGTACTTCATGGAAGGTAAAGTAGATTCCGCAATTTCAGTCTTGAAAAATTTTGATATTGAGGGATTGGATAAAAAAATTATCGAATATGAATTTCTTATCGGTGATTTCGCTTCAGCAGAATCAAATTTGGACAACATGAGTAGTTCAAGTGTTGAAAATTCAGACTTTAAAGTTTTATATGGAATATTGATTGATAATGCAAAAACTGGGTCAACAATTCTTTCCCTGGGTGAATCTGATCTTGGAGCATTAGAAAGTATTGCCGGTAAGCAAAGTAAGAGCGGTGTGGCCGCAGAAAATTTACTTACTTTTTTAACAGGTGCTGAATACGAAGAGGTATTTGACAATGATAATGAAGAGATCGAGGAGCGACAAATATTAAATGAGCAAACTGAAGTAAATATTTACCCAAATCCTGTTTCCGGTGAACTGTTTATTGATATTATTTCTTTGAATGAAGGATCTCAATATAATTTAATAGTTTATGACATTACGGGTAAAAAATTGTTGCAATCTGAAATATTAGGTAATGCTACCACATCTTTGAAAACAACCAATATTCAAAAAGGACTATTATTTATTCAAATAATTGAAAACAATCAAATTCTTATCACTGAAAAAATAGTCAATGAATAATTGGAAGGATAAATTAATTTTAGTATTAATAATTTGCTTTATTAAAGGTTGTCTGTTTTCGCAGACAACCTTTAATAATACTTATGATTTTTCAACTGGTATAGAAGGAGCTTATAGTGTAACAACTGTAAATGATGGTTTTATATTAGTTGGAAATGGATGGGGTTCTGAAATTGGAGCCTTCTTTGATTTTAAAATAAAATATGAAAAAATTGATTTTGACGGCAATTTATTGTGGCAAAAGTTCATAGGAGATAACGCCATCAATTTTTTTATATATCCAAAAAGCACCCTATTAAGTCTAGACGGAAATGTTATTTTTTGTGGGAGCAAACAAACGGGTACGACTTCTGAAATTCATTTAATTAAAATTAATTCATCAACCGGTGATACTATTTTTTATAGTAATTTCAATTATGATGATGAGATTTATGGCATTCAGCTTCAAGAATTATCAGACGGCTCCTTGATAATTTTAGGTTATGATTCAAATGACGCATTTGCATATTTACTATTGAAAACCACTGCCGAAGGCCAGTTTACCTGGGATAAGCGTTACGGAGCTTTAGTTGAAGGATATCCTACGGATTTCAATATTGTTTCAGATACTCTTTACATCATTAATGGCAATTTCTTATGTAGCCCTTTAGGTTATCACCTTCGAAAAATCGATTCCGAAGGAAATATCATCAGTACGGATTCATTTACCGATGATTGCTTGTCAAATGGGTTAAAATCGATTACAGGTGGATTTATTGGTGGTGGAGCTTATTATCCGGCGCCACCTTATCAAACCTTTATCTATAAAACAGATGTTGTTGGAAATGTATTATGGCATTATGATTCTAATATCGATATAGATACCTTGTATTACGAGCAGCTTTTTCCAGATATTGTAAAAGAATTACCTAACGGTGACATGATTGTCGCCGGGTATTTTTCTAGTAACTATTTAGGAAGTTATATTGGATTTATAAGTAAGATAGATATTGATGGAAATCCATATTGGGAAAGAATTTATACTTCTACAGACGATAATTCTGATGATAACATCATATATGATATTGATTTTTCCAATGATGGTGGAATCATTTTAGCTGGGTCAACTTTCGGTGCAGAAGCCTCAGAAGGTCAAAATTTTTGGGCTTTAAAGCTTGACAGTTTAGGATGTTTAATACCTGGGTGTGACACCATAGGTGATGCGATTTTAGAATTAGTTACCGATGAAACAGGGATTTTAGTTTATCCGAATCCAATTCATACACAGGCTATAATTCAGTTAACATTAAATAGCACTTTTGATTTGGGTAATTTAAAGGTGCGGATATCAGATATAAGAGGTAAATTGCTTGATGAATATGAATTAGATAAATCACATTTAGTAATCGATGGTAATAAAATACGATTTGCATTTAATAGGAATTTAATGAATAATGGTGTATATTTTTTAGCTATTTATTCAGACGCAACTTTAATTGGAACTCAAAAAGTTATTCTTCAATAATCTTTCACAAGAATTGGCGCAAGACCTAAATTATCTTTTCGACTAAAATTTATTCAACCCCTTCAACAACTTCAACCCTTCCCTTCAAAATACGGCTCCTCATCATGTGAAACCGCATCCTTTTGTTTCCAATACGCAAGCGTAACAATTCTCCCTTCTTTTGTTTTGAGTAGTCGACCGAAGATGGCATTGGTGGCATTAAATGTTACATCAGTAACTCCTACGGTAAAGGTTTCTGGTAAGGGTGGAGCAGTTTCGCCTTCTGCAACAGGAGCTGCTGTTTTCGGTGGTGGCGATGGAACAACTACAACGGTGAAAAGATTGTGTTCTAAAATGGTTTTCAGAAATGTTACGCGTTCGGGAGTGACATTTTTTTCAACGATGGCGCATTTAATGCCATCCAGATCATCGAATGTATGATTTTGATTGATCGCCATTTTATACTTGAATTAAACTGTAAATATATTCATAACATCCTCCCGCTAAACCGGTAACAACTATACCCGTTATACAAATGATAAACGCGAATTTAGGATGCAGTCCCGTTTCTAATTTTTGAATTGGATTGTCATTCGTATCCATGAACATGGCCTTCACTATTTTTAAATAATAGTAGAGGGATATGATCATGTTTAATGCTGCTATAATAATTAATACATTATTTCCTTGTCCTGCACCTGCCATCAACAAAAAGAATTTTCCAAAAAATCCGGCAGTAGGAGGGATGCCCGCTAAAGAAAATAAGGATATAGTAAGCACCCATGCCAGCATCGGATTTGTTTTGTAAAATCCTTTGTAGTCATCCATATTTTCTTTTCCGGTTGCGGCACTCACCAATGCAACCACACCAAAAGCACCGAGATTGGAAAATAAATAAACGAGAATAAAATAAATTGCCGACGCTGTTCCTTCTGCAGAATTTCCTGAAATACCGATCAAAATAAACCCGACCTGCGCAATGGAAGAAAATGCGAGGAATCGTTTTAAATTCTGTTGCCGTATCGCAAATAAATTACCTATCAACATGGTTGCAACACTTATCAAAAACAATAAATTATACCATATAGTAAAGATGTTTTGAAATGCAGAATATAATACAGAAACAAAAACAAAGATGATGGCTCCTTTGGAAATTACACTTAAATAAGAAGTAATAGGAACAGGTGCTCCCTCATACACATCTGCCGTCCATAAATGAAATGGAACCGCGGATATCTTAAATGCAAATCCTGCAAACAATAAAATAAAGGAGAATATCAATAAGGGTTCTGCATTCATAACCACAGAGATCTCCGCGAAATTTAATGTCCCCAATGCGCCATACAATAAAGAAATACCAAACAACAGCATCCCCGACGAGAACGCCGAAGAAATAATATATTTCAAAGCAGCTTCTCCCGATTTTCTTTTTTCGAGATCAAAATTCACTAATGCTGCTAGAGGTATGGTTGATAATTCCAGTCCCAGGTAGAACATAAATATATTCTGAGAAGATATCATAAAAAACATCCCCATCAGCGACGACAACAAAATAATATAAAACTCCGGAGCGTGTTTGTGATTGAGCAGCCAGTTATATGCGTGTAAGGATATTACCAATGCTCCCAGATTCAAAATATTTTTTTCCAGCACAATGAGACCGGTAGTGCGAAACATATCGGCAAACAGTTCTCCCGTAACATTCCCAAAAAATCCCACCACAAAATTGATAAGCAGCAACACATTCGCAACCTGAAGCACGGTTTTATTATTCAATTTATTCTTCCAGATTTTCAGGAACAATAAAATGAAAATGATGATGACCAGCATCAACTCAAATTTCATGTATGTAAAAAAAGCTTCGGACATGGATTGGTTTTTGGTCCTCTTGAGAAATTATCGCAGGAGGATGATTTTTGTTTCTTTGTTTATTTTGTCGTTCGTGAATCGTCAATCGTGAATCGTGAGTTTGATCTGAGTGGGATCATGCTCATTACTCAGCACTCATAACTCATTTTCGTGAATCGTCAATCGTGAATCGTGAGTTTGCTCCTTCTCTGATTAAAGCTCATTCTTCTATTGTTAATTTAATCTGGGGTTGAGCGTAATTTCGATCCGTTCCGGATCAAAACTGCCTACTGCCACTGCCTACTGCCACTGCCTACTCCCTCCCCCCCACCCTCATCATAATCTCCGATACCCCACTCCCAATCAAATCCGTTAATAAAAACGGAGCCATTCCTATTAAAACGATTCCTGTTATTAAAACTATCGACGCCAAACGTTCATTCCAGGTGGCGTCTTTTATTAATGTGTAATTATTATTTGTTATTGGTCCCATAATGGCGGAACCGGTTGCTCTTAAAATATAGACTGCGGTTACAACTATGCTTGCACAGGCTAAAATTGTTGCAATGCGATATAGGGCTTCGGGATTTTGCCATCCTCCCATAAATACGGTCATTTCAGAAACAAATCCGCTGAAGCCCGGAAGTCCTAATGAACATAAACCCGCAATTACAAATACGGTGGAAATAAATGGCATCACTTTTAATAATCCTCCCAATTGTGAGACCATTCTTGTATGCGTTCTTGTATATAACATTCCGATTGCGGCGAAGAAAAGGGCTGTCATTAATCCGTGTGAAACCATTTGCATTACTGCGCCATTTATTGCAGTTTGATTTAACATTCCGATTCCCAATAAAACAAATCCGCAATGCGAAACGGAGGAATATGCGTTAATATATTTAAGATCCGTTTGCATTAATGTTGCAAAGGCTCCGTAAATAATTGCGATGGTTGATAATATTATTATTATTGGTTGATATTCATGCGCCGCTTCGGGCATTAAATACATGGCAACCCTTAAACATCCATAACCTCCCAATTTCATAGAAATTCCAGCAAGAAACATAGATGCTGCCGTAGGTGCTGAGGAGTGACCATCAGGAACCCAGGTATGAAATGGAAAAATTGCAGTGAATATTCCGAAGCCCACAAATAATAATGGGAAAAATATGCGTTGCATTTCTATTGGAATAAAATTCTGCGAAACGGAAACAAGATCAAAACTATTTCCGCCATAAAAATATACACCTAAAATTCCGACCAAAACCAAGGCACTTCCACCCATTAACATCAGGGCGAGTTTCATTGCCGAATATTCTTTTTTTCCGCTTCCCCAAATACCTATCAATAAATATTTCGGAATAACTGCCAGTTCTAAAAAGAAAAATAAGGTGAACAGATCCAACGAAATAAAAAATCCGTAAGCGCCCAATGCTAAAAAAGTAAGCAAAAGAAAAAATTCCTTCGACATTCTAGATTCATTCCATGAAACCAAAACACCGGCTAATACAACGGATGCCGTTAATAATATCATTGCAATGGAAATTCCATCCACCCCTATATGATAATTAATATTTAAAGAGGGATACCAGGCAAAACTCTGTTCAAATAAAAATTGACTTGTATCACCGGCAGCTCTCGCGTCACAATAAACATATAATAAAAATCCCCCCAAAACCAATTGCAGTGCAGCTCCTATAAAAGCCACCATACGGATCTGTTTGAGATCCTTGCTGAACATAATGGCAAGTGCAGTGATAAAAGGTAATATGATCAGTACATTTAAATTCATATTTTAATTTACCTGTATTATAAAGCTTCTTATTTTAAACAATAAATAAAAACCAGGGTCAACACCAAAACTCCTCCAAAAAAATACATGGCGTAACCCTGTACTTTTCCCGATTGCAATCCTTTGATCATAGATGAAATTTTTGTTGTTGTATTTCCCGTTAAATTAATAAATCCATCCACGATATTTCTATCGAACCAAGCCGCCGGGCGACCGATTAAATTGAATATAATTTTTTTGGTGATGAAGGTATAAATCTCATCAATATAAAATTTCTGATATGCTGCTTTATACAATCCACCAGCAGATGCGGCAATTTTTGCGGGTTTGTCACTTTGTTTCTGATAAAAATTATAAGCAATAAAAATTCCAAGTAATCCTATCAAAACCGGAGCAATAGAAAATACAATATCAAAATGACCGTGCAAAACTGTTCTGTCGGAAGAAACAAAATTTCCGAAAGGAATAAATCCTGCGAGGATACTTAGTTTTGATAATACAATAAGGGGTAATTTCATCGTAAATGTCCCTTCGCTGTGGTGTTCACCATGTAAATGTGCTTCCTTGTTCCAGAAGATAGAAAAATATAAACGGAACATATAAAATGCAGTAAGTCCTGACGTAATTAATGCAACATAAAATATAATTGGATGCGATTCGTAAGCTGCATGTAATATCATTTCCTTGCTGAAAAATCCGGCAAAGGGAGGAACTCCTGCAATTGCGAGACAACCAATTAAAAATGTGATATTAGTTATCGGCATGTATTTTCTCAATCCTCCCATATCCGACATATTGTTGCTGTGCACCATATGAATTACAGCTCCCGCTCCGAGAAATAATAATGATTTAAAAAATGCATGGGTAAATAAATGGAACATACTCGCAGTGTATCCGGCTCCATGTTCACCAAAACTGCTTACACCCAAGGCAAACATCATATAACCAATTTGCGACATGGTGGAATATGCCAGAACTCTTTTTATATCATTTTGTGTGCATGCAATTACTGCTGCGAAGAGTGCAGAAAATATTCCGACATAAGCAACAATTTCCAATGCACCGGAATCGGTAATTGCAAAGACCGGAAATAATCGCGCAACTAAAAACACTCCGGCAACCACCATGGTGGCAGCGTGAATTAACGCGGAAACGGGAGTTGGCCCTTCCATCGCGTCAGGCAACCAAATATGCAAGGGGAACATGGCTGATTTACCTGCGCCTCCGATAAATATTAATGTAAGTGCCCAGGTAACTACAGAAATTCCTAAAAATGTTGCACCAAAATGTGTTGCAAATTCTGCGGAGGTTAAAGTATTTATAAGTGTAGTAAAATCGAATGAATTTCCAGTGAATCCCAATATTAAAATTCCGATGAGGAAAAATAGGTCGGCGAAACGCGTAACAATAAATGCTTTTTTACTCGCTGCAACTGCAGAGGGTTTGTCGTAATAATATCCGATCAATAAATAGGAGGAGACACCAACCAATTCCCAGAACATATAAATCTGAAATAAATTGGAGGATATTACCAAACCAAGCATAGAGAAGGTGAATAATTGCAGATAAGAATAATAGGTTGCAAATCTTTCTTCCCCTTTCATGTAACCCAAACTATAAATATGCACCATGAGGGAAACAAAGGTTACCACCACAAGCATCATTACCGAAATAGGATCTAAAATAATTCCCATGTCGATGGATAAGGTATCCGTAAATTGAAGCCAGGTATATTTAAATGGTTCAATAACAGGATAAACTCCATCCACCATTCCATCTGCAATAAAATATTTATAAGCGGCAACAAGAGATAAAATTGTGGAAACACCCAATAGAAGTGTTCCTAAAATTCCGGATACCTTATTAAAATACCTTCTTCCAAATAACCCAAGCAATAAAAATCCTGCGAGGGGTAAAAGTGGAATCAGGGCTATATAATTGTAGTTACTCATTTTATTCTCTCAAGGTTAATATTTCATATCCTGTGAATCTTCCACATCAATGGATTTGTGATCTCTGTAAATATGAATAATTATTGCAATGGCCACAGCAGCTTCCGCCGCAGCGATCGCAATAATGAATATGGTAAAAAATACACCCGTCAAATGTTCCGGATATAAATATTTATTGAATGCCACAAAATTGATGTTCACACTATTCAATATCAATTCAATTGCCATCAGCATGGTGATCATGTTGCGGCGCGTAAACAAACCGTACATCCCAATAAAAAATAAGGAGGTGCTGAGAAACAGAATATGTGTAAGTGTTATTTCCATTATACTTCTTCCGGTTTTGATTTTAATGCGATGGTTATACAACCTACCATTGCCGACAATAATAATATACTTATCACTTCAAAGGGCAAGGCATATCCTTTTTCGGTATAATCCATCATATTTTCTCCGATATTATTTGGTGATGCATCTAATTCCATTGTTGAAATTTCAGGAAATGCGTATTGATCAATTAATAATGTTGTTAGAATAATTCCGCACAGAGATGCCAGGGCAGAAAAGATCAAACGTTTATTTGTTGCTTTCGGCATTTCCACTCCTGCTTCCTGTGTTAAGAAAATGGAAAAAATGATCAGCACCACAATTCCTCCCACATAAACTATTATCTGAACTGCTGCTACAAATTCCACATGCATCCAAAAATATAATCCCGCCACACCCATCAGCGAAAACAATAAAAATATCGCCGCCCTGAATATTTTCGTGGTCGTCATTGCGAGAATTCCGGTTCCGAGAATAAATCCGGCGAGAAGGTAGAATATGATGTCGTAAGCGGTCAAAATTTAGTATATAGTATTTAGTAGTTAGTAATTAGATTGCGTTTTCGGTTTGATTGGAAATTTTTACTATAGTTGATGATTTAATTTTTCATTGATAATTTTTTTTCGTGAATCGTGAGGCGTGAATCGTGAGTTTGCTCTTTCTAAGCATTGTGCTCATTCATCTATTGTTAAATAATCTAAGCTTGATCGTAATTTCGATCCGTTCCGGATCAAAACTGCCCACTGCCACTGCCTACTGCCCACTGCCCACTATTCAACCCCCTCCCTGATCTTACTCCCAGGCTTATTCAAAACCTTCGTCAACAAACTCCTGTCATACACGCTGTGCTCGAAAGTTTGCGCCATTTTTATGGCATCGGTGGGACATGCCACGATGCATAAATTACACATGGTGCATAATTCGAGGTGATACACAAATGTATCTATTGCTTTTTTCTTTTTTCCTTCGGGGGTGATGTCAAATTTGGTGACAATTTTAATTGTTGCATTGGGACAAGCAAGTTCGCATGCTGTGCAACCGGTGCAGGCATGTTCATTATTTTCGTCGTGCAACAACACCACTTCTCCTCTGAATCTTTCTGCCAAAACAGGTAATTCTTCCGGATATTGTTGTGTAATTATTTGTTTATGATGCGTAAAATAATAACCCGTCCTCCGCATACCCGTAAGCAGCGATTTAACACCTCCATAAACTTCCTTTATATATTTAACTATAAACATAAATCTCAATCCTTTATTTTTTTCATTCTACATCCGAAATCCCGCAGGGATTTCCCCCATTTGCTAATTTGCTAATTAACTCATTTGCTAATTAAAAATACCATCCCTGAATCGCAATAAAAGTCGCCAACAATAAATTAAACATACTGATAGGCAACAAATATTTCCACTCCAGATTTAACAACTGATCAATGCGCAAACGCGGGAATGTCCAGCGAAACCACATGATCACAAATATCAGAAAAAATGTTTTTCCGATAAACCACAATGAAGAAGGAATATAATCCATAATGCGATTAAATCCATCCCAATTTCCGATATGCAATGGCATCCATCCACCCAAAAATAAAGTGGCACCAAGGGCACATACAATAAATATATTTACATATTCCGCCAAAAAGAACAAGGCGAATTTCATTCCTGAATATTCTGTGTGAAAACCGGCAGTTAATTCCGATTCTGCTTCTGCAAGATCGAAAGGAGCGCGATTTGTTTCTGCAGTTACTGCGATAATAAAAATTACAAATGCGATCAATACAGGAATATGCCCTTTAAATATCCACCAACCATCAGCTTGTGATTCCACAATTTTAGAAATAGAAAGATCGCCGGTGAAAATAATTACCGTGAGAATTGCGAGACCTGCACTCAATTCATAACTCACGATCTGAGCTCCACTTCGCATGGCACCCATCAATGAATATTTATTATTACTCGCCCATCCCGCCATTAAAATTCCGATAACACCGATGGAAGAAACAGAAGTAATATACAACACTCCGATATTAATATCCCAGATCTGAAAATTCCTTGCAAACCCTAGGGGAGCAAGTGCCAGCATCGCTGCTATCATCACAACAAATGGAGCGAGATTAAATAAAAATTTATCGGAACCGGTTGGAGTTAAACCCTCCTTCACCAATAATTTTAAAGTATCTGCAACAGTTTGAAACATTCCCTTTGGTCCCACTCTGTTTGGTCCGAGGCGCACCTGCATATAAGCAGAAACTTTTCTCTCCATCATAATTAAAACCAATCCCAACACCGCAAACAATCCAATACATAAAATTCCCACCACCACAAATTCAATGCTAAGAGCCAACCACGCAGCGAACATACCATTCAACCAGGCATCAAAACTATTTGCGATATTTTCGAAAGAAGGCATGGGTTTAATTAGCAAATTAGCAAATTAGCCAATTGGATTCGATTTAGGTTTAGTAATAATTTTTATCATTGAAATTATATGTTATTTGATACTTTATTAATCTTCAATTCATTAATTTACGTCAAGCGGTAATTAAATTCTAAATCCGAACGTTTTCGCCATTTGCTAATTTGCTAATTGGCTAATCAGTATCGCGTCAGCGATCAATGTCCGGAATCACCAGATCCAAAGTCCCCATTATCGCCACCATATCTCCGATCTTTTGTCCACGTGTCATGTGGTCGAGTGCACTCAGATTAGAAAATCCCGGTGAACGGAATTTAATTCTGTATGGGGTCATTCCTCCTTCACTCACTAAATAAATTCCAAATTCTCCGCGTGCTGTTTCCACTCTGGTATAAAATTCTCCTTTGGGTAATTTTAAAACTGCTTTTGTTTTGGCCTGAAAATCACCTTCGGGAATATTGTCAATTAATTGTTCGATAATGGAAATGGATTGATATATTTCTTTCATGCGCACTAAATATCGCGCGTAACAATCGCCACCGGTTTCAATTGCTTCTTCAAAGTTTACAGTATTATAAACATCGTAAGGATATAATTTGCGAATATCACAATGAACTCCGCTTGCTCTTGCGGTAGGACCGGAACATCCATAAGAAATTGCATCTTCTTTAGAAATGTATCCAACATTTTTCATTCTGTTTTGAAAAATTATATTTCCTGTTACCATTTCATCGTATTCCGGTAATTTTGTTTTGAAGAATGCAATAAATTCCTTCACCTTTCTCTGAAAATCAGGATGAATTTCTGCCATCACACCACCGGGAACTATATAATTCATGGTTAATCTTGCACCACAGGTATCCTCCATAATATCTGTGATCATTTCTCTTTCGCGGAAGGCATGAAAAAATGGAGTAATTGCCCCAACATCCATTGCCAATGCTCCCCACCATAATTGATGCGATGCAAGTCGGGTAAGCTCATCCATTAAAACACGAATTACCTGTGCTCTTTGTGGCACTTCAATTTGCAAACCTTTTTCAACAATTAAAGCGCAACCGTGATTATTAATATGGGATGATAAATAATCCATGCGACTCGTTACATAAATAAACTGCCGATAATTTAAACTCTCACACATTTTTTCGATGGAGCGATGAATATATCCGAGATGTGGTTCTATTTTTTTAATGGTCTCTCCATTCATTGTAATTACAAGATGCAACACACCATGGGTACTAGGATGCTGAGGACCAATATTGATCACCAGATCGCCTTCTTGGGTGGGTATTAATTCTTGTAACATCAGGGTGTTTTATTTATTAACGTTCATTTTTTAAATGAGTAATGAGTAATGAGTGCGATCCCGGTTACATCAAAATTTTCGCTCTGGGTGAGTAGTGAATGGTGAGTGGTGAGTTTGCATTAATTTAAGATCAAACAATTGCTCTCAATTATACAATCCATCCTACCCCTTTTTTATTCCTTCTCAACCCCTTCACCCACCCTTCCTTCCTTCATTTCCTTTTTTTCCTTCCCCTTCTCCCTTCGAATCTTCTCTCTTCGAATCTTTCTTTTCGTGAATCGTCAATCGTGAATCGTGAGTTTGCATTAATTTCAGATCAAACTAATTGCTCTCAATTATACAATCCCATCTATCCCTTTTTTTCTCCTTCTCAAACCCTTCACCCACCCTTCCTTCCTTCATTTCCTTTTTTTCCTTCCCCTTCTCCCTTCGAATCTTCTCCCTTCGATTCTTTCTAAGACAACTCCCTTCGATTCTTTCAAATCGAATCTTTATAGTTTAATCATATTCACTTCATCCTCAAAATCCTTCCTCAACGGCCATCCTTCAAAATCATCTGTCAATAATAATCTTCGCAGATCGGGATGATTTATGAAACGGACACCGAATAATTCATATACTTCTCTTTCCAGTAATTCTGCAGTGCGCCATATGTCGCAAACTGTTTCAATTTCCGGATTTTCTCTGTCTAATTTTGATTTAATTACGACAATATGCCTGTGTTTTGTCGATTCGAGATGATAAACCATGGTTAAATGAGTTTTCCAATCAACACACGTAAGACAAAACATATAATCGAACGACAGGTTATCATCATTAAAAATTACCTGTGCAAAATCTTTAAAATCAGAAGCTTCAATAAATAAATTAAGCATTTCAGTTCCTTCTTCATAAGTAATGGAAGGAGAGATCTCACTTAATTTAATTTTTAATTCTTCAGTGGTCATTTCTGATTTAGTTTATTTACATCCAGTTTATCAGAATATTTTTCGATAAACATTTTTTCTCTTTTTCCTCCTGCCTGAATTTTATGTTGCAGACTAATAAGTGCATGCAAAAGGGCCTCCGGTCTCGGGGGACAACCAGCCACATATACATCTACCGGTATAACATGATCTGCGCCCTTTACCACACTATAGGTATTATAAAAAAAGGGTCCGCCACTTGTTGCGCAGGCTCCCATGGCTATAACATACTTAGGATCAGGCATTTGGTCGTATAAACGTTTGAGCACAGGGGCCATTTTGTTCACTATTGTGCCTGCAATAATGATAACATCGGCTTGACGAGGTGTTGCGCGTGCCACTTCAAAGCCAAAACGGCTCCAGTCGTATTTTGCGCTTGCGGTGCTCATCATCTCAATAGCGCAGCAGCTTGTGCCGAAAACCAATGGCCATAAGGAGTTTGAGCGCGCCCAATTGATAACATCGTCGAGTTTGGTCACCAAAAAACCACCCGAGGATGTAGGGTGAACATCACCCGGAAAGGGCTCCTGCTTTATATTTTGGTCGTTCACATCCATTTAAGGGCTCCTTTTTTATGTGCGTAAAGAAATCCGATAAATAATATGAATA
>JAYSYX010000200.1:0-10740 GCA_043727235.1 Bacteroidota bacterium | reverse complement strand
AACAACGGCGCTTTCAACAATATCGGGATGTTCGTTTATGGCATTTTCCACTTCGGCAGTTCCAATGCGGTGACCTGAAACATTAATCACATCATCCACTCTTCCTATGATTCGATAATTTCCATGAACATCGCGTTTACAACCATCACCTGTAAAATATAGATCTTTAAAATGAGAAAAATAATTTAATCTGCATCTTTCGTGGTCGTTATATGTTGTACGTATGATCGAAGGCCAGGGAAATTTAATGCATAATAATCCCTCAGCTACGGGCTCTGTTAATTCATTGCCGGCAATATCCACCAGCATGGGTTGAATTCCCGGAAGAGGTAAACTAGCAACACATGGAATGGAAGGTGTAACATTTGCGATGCTGGAAATTAATATACCACCTGTTTCGGTCTGCCACCAGGTATCAACTATTGGACAAGTTTTTCTTCCGATCTTTTCGAAATACCAATTCCAGGCTTCTTCGTTTATGGGTTCGCCTACAGTCCCTAAAGTTTTTAATGAACTTAAATTGTAGGGTTCAATAAACTGATCGCCATAAACCATTAATGATCTGATTGCTGTTGGTGCAGTGTAAAATATATTTACTTTATATTTATCAATAGTCTTCCAAAATCTTCCTGCATCAGGAAAGGTTGGAATTCCCTCAAATAATAATGTGGTGGCACCATTTAAAAGGGGTCCGTAAATTAAATAGGAATGTCCAGTTATCCATCCGATATCTGCTGTGCACCAATAAATATCATTTTCGTTATATTGAAATACATTTAAAAAAGTATAGGCAGTATAAACCATGTAACCACCAATGGTATGAACAACTCCTTTTGGCTTTCCCGTTGATCCGCTGGTATACAATATAAATAAAGGATCTTCGGAATCCATTTCCACAGCAGTGAATTTATCCGACATATTTTCCAAAAAAACTTCCCATAAAAGATCAGTTTTATTATTCCATGTAATATCAGAATTGGTTCTTTTTTTTACGATAATTTTTTCAATGGAAGGGCAATTTAAAACAGCTTCATCTACAACATCTTTAATTGCAATTAATTTATTTCCCCGAAATGCACCATCGCTGCAAATTACCATTTTACAGGAAGAATCATTTATTCTTTCAGATAAGGATAAAGCAGAAAATCCAGCAAATACCACCGAATGAATGGCCCCGACTCTTGCACAGGCTAAAACAGAAACTATTAGTTCCGGTATCATGGGCATATAAATGCAAATTCTATCTCCCTTTTGAATTCCGTTCCTAACTAACGCATTGGAAAATTTACAGACACTTTTAAGTAATTCCGAATAGGTGATCTCTATATTTTCCTCATCCGGATGATTTGGTTCCCAAAGTATCGCTTTTTTATCGGGATAAAGTTCTGCCCATCTGTCGAGACAATTTTCTGTAATATTTAATTTTCCATTAATAAACCATTTAATATCCGGCTTCTTAAAATTCCATTCCAAAACGGTATCCCATTTTTTTTTCCACACAAACTCATCTGCAATATTCGCCCAAAACGCTTCAGGTCTTTCCACACTAAACTGATAGATTGATTGATATTCATCCGTATTGCTGATTTTCCGCATCATAATTAAACACTAAATTAATAAAAATAACCAAAGTTAAGATTCGAAGGGAGGAGTATTGAAGATTCGAAGGGAGAAGGGAGAAGATTCGAAGGGGAAGGGTCTAAGGAGCACCCTTCGCTATCAACTCCGCTAAAGCTAAGTTGATTAAAAAAAGCTACGGATGCTGAAAAGGAAGTAAGGTTGGTAAGGTTTAAAAAAGGGGAGTATTTCTTTCATTAATAATTAGACTAATGCTTAAATATTTGATTTTATATTGAAGAATATTTTAAAGGGTTGTAGGTGTTTAAATTCACTTGTTTGAATTAACGATTACAGAATATGAACAAATTATTAATTTAATTAATGAAGTGGCCATTTGACTTCAGTTTTCGTCGAAATAGGTGTTAATAAATTAGAAATGTTATTTATTAATAAACCTCAATTATTAAATTAAATCATCCACCCAACGGGTGCAATCGGGATTAGTTTGCATTAAATTAGAATTATAATTTAAAATTGGAAGCACTTAAAAGCAAGTAAATTATTCAATTGCATAAGAAGGCCCTTTTTTAACCTTACCAACCTTCCTTCCTTTTTTCATCCTTAGAACCTTACCCTTCTCCCTTCGAATCTTCTCCCTTCGAATCTTAAATTTTTCCCCTTCGATTCTTCTCAGTTCTATTCTTTAAATCTTATGATTATGTTTTAACTTGCGCCGTGATGCCCAAATTATCAGAAATACAGGCTCCTATAGCTTCTGAATTGAAGGTTTTTGAAGAGAAATTTAAACTTTCGATGAAAAGTAATGTGGCATTGCTCGACAGGGTGATGTATTATATAGTTAAACGAAAGGGCAAACAAATGCGCCCCATGTTTGTATTGTTGAGTGCAAAACTTTGTGGGGAAATAAGTGAAACCTCCTATACTGCTGCTTCCATGATCGAATTACTGCATACAGCAACCTTGGTGCACGATGATGTGGTAGATGATGCGTATGAACGCCGTGGATTTTTTTCAATAAATGCCTTATGGAAAAATAAGATTGCAGTATTGATAGGCGATTATTTATTGGCGAAGGGATTATTATTATCACTCGACAATAATGCACATCGTTTATTAAAGATCACGAGCAATGCTGTAAAAGAAATGAGTGAAGGTGAATTGTTGCAAATTGAAAAGGCAAGAAGATTGGATATTAAAGAAGATATTTATTTTGATATTATCCGAAAAAAAACTGCATCCTTAATTGCAAGTGCATGCAGCGCTGGGGCAGCATCTTCTACTCAGGATGAAAATATCATCGAATTAATGCGATCGTTCGGGGAAAAGATAGGTATTGCATTTCAGATAAAAGATGATCTGCTGGATTACGGTGACGACGATATTGGAAAACCAACCGGTATAGATATTAAAGAAAGAAAATTAACCTTGCCTGTTATTTATACTCTTTTAAATGCATCGCGCAGCGACAGGCGCAATCTTATATACATTATCAAAAATGAAAATAAGAATAAAGAAAAAGTAAATTACGTGATCAATTTCGTAAAGGGTTCAGGCGGCATAGAATACGCGGAAAAGAAAATGTTTCAATATCAGAAAGAAGCCTTCGACCTCCTCAATACTTTTCCGGAAAGCGAAAGCAAAACTTCATTAAAACAACTTGTTTTATTTACTACGGAAAGAAAGAAGTGAGGTAGCCAAAGTATATAGTATTTAGTATATAGTATTTAGAGTGCTCCGGTTGGAATGTACACCTTGCCCATAAGTCTCGATTTATTCCAAATTAATTGAAAGTTCAATTCGCATGAACAATCTCCAATGTTACAAATTTATCCTCCGTAGCTTCAGCGAAGGAGGACTGCCCACTGTTGACTGTTTACTGCCACTACCTACTGCCACTACCTACTGCCACTACCCACTGCCACTGCCTACTACCTACTGCCTACTATTGACTTTTAAAAATCACATCCAAACTATCTTCTTCACAGCCACATCATCTCCCATAATAATTTTTATCCAATAAATTCCAGGGGAAATGTTATTGCGTTTAATTTCGATTTGTTCGTTAATTTGATAATTTGTTTGCATAAGAATTTTTCCGGAGTTATCGGAATAAATTAATGTGCTCGTATTTTTAGAATGCGTTTCAATATCAACAAAAACGGATTCATTTGCAGGATTTGGAAAAACGTTTACCGATAAAGCTGAAATAATTTCCTCAATATTTACTAAACAATCAGGATCAAATTCTTCTGCAGGAGAACCTTCCGGACAACCGGCAAACCAGTTTTCCGCCTCATTCATTTTTCCTGTTGCATCAAATAATTCGAGAGTTTTACCTAAACCATCTGCTTCTAATGGCCAGGGTAAAATATCGTCGTACATCATGGTAAATTGAAGTACTCCCGCATTGTCGATCAATCGGAGTTCCTCTCCTCCCCCATCTAAACCAAATTGAAATGGCCCGGTAAAATTTGTAATTAATGCGTGTCTTGAAACTAATTTTGTGATGTCGTTGGCAACCACAAATCTTTCATTCGCATTTAAAATTGTTCCCGGCAAAAAGGTATATAATAAGGTATCATTATCATCTACGAATTTCCATCCTGAAATGTCGATGTCATTTGTTGTTGTGTTCCATAATTCTACCCAATCGCCGGCATCTGTTGCGACTGCACTGTGATAATTTATTTCGCCGAAGACAATATCATTTTCACATGCGGTATAATAAGTGCCCGGTGATCCGCGCATACAACCATCAAACCAGTTTGAAGGATCATTTGGATCTACACCCGGATCGATCAATTCCAAAGTGCGCCCTGTTCCATCAGCACCTGCTGGCCAGGATAAAGAATCGGAGTATGAAACACTAAAAATCAGCTCATCACCCAGATCAAATAATTTAATAGCATCGCCACTATTGTCGAAATGAAAATTAAATCCCCCCGTCACATTTGTAACATCGGGATAAATTAAATTAAATTTTTCAACATTTTCTGCGATCACCAAATAATCATTCGGGTCTATTTGTGTTCCGAATGGGATATTAAATATATAGGCATCAGATCTGTCCATTAAATTCCAGTCACTTACATCAATAGGTATGGGGCTGTTATTATAAATTTCCACCCAATCACCTGCATCAATAGAATTATTGCTGTTATAATTAATTTCTGTTACAACTATTTCGGGAATTATAGACGCACCGTTAAAAATCGCGTTAAATGGTTCTGATTCGTCGAGATTAATTGTGAGAATTGCCTCGTCAGATCCAAGAGGTATAAGTTCATTGGCCTCCCAATTGCTAAAAGTAAAACCCGGATTTGCTATTGCAGATATTGTGACAGGTACACCATCGAAATAAATTCCTGTCCATGGAGAAACACCCGGAATGATAGTATTTATTTTAATATATCCTGCACCTTCCGGTTCAACACTTAAGGTTATAGTTCTTTGTCCTGAAAGTGCAAAAGAAGTATTGATATGTGATCGAGCGGTACTTCTTCTTGTAACATTATAATCCAATACATAATTGACATAATAGTCAACTGTGCCTATTGTTGGAGCTCCCCAAACCTCCAACTGATGATCTATTTCCGTGGCAATGGAATCGCGCATTTCATTCATGATGGGATCCATATTGTCCGATTTATAAATGGTATTAATAAGATCGGCAAATCTGTTTACGAAATAATTTCTCAACGCTATATTATCAACAACCTTATCGAAAATTTGAGAGAAAACATTTGGATAATATGGATTGCGGGTTAATTCAATATAATTATCTGAAGGAACAGAGCCAAAAAACCCCATTGCACCATCTGTATCATACATTAAAAATCTCCATTTACCGCCATTTTGTTCGCGCCACAATTTTGTATTATTAACGCCCCAGTAATATCCTCCAAAATCGACATTCTGATAATATATCTCGCCGATATAATAATCCATATAATTTTCTACATCAACATTTGATTCAAATTTATTAAAAAATGTTTCGGATACCGGATCCAATGCCATCAACTGATAATACAGGTTTATAAATCCCGTATCACTTCCATTCAGTGCACCCCAGGCATTTAAAAAATCAACCGTATTATTATCAATGCCATAATTACTTTCCACATAATGTTCATCTGCTTTTTCGCGAATTTCATATAATCCCCAGGGTTCTCCATTAATAAATAACATGCAGGGTTGCCATTCCTCATAATCAATATGCGTTTCTTTCATCACTTTGGCTAAAAAGGCATCCTGAAATTTATAGGTCCAAACGTGTTGACCTCCATTTCTTAAATTAAAATTATTTATTTCATTTAATTCCGGTTTCGCACCAAATAAAGGATAATTCAATCCGCCGTCGTATTGATTTTTAAAATCGACGCGGAAACTTTTTTGTGCTTCTGCCCTGCTCCACCCACCGTGTATTTCCAGGGCCATATCTTTATTCCATTGTGGGATTCCGTCTTCAGTAAAATATTCTATGTGAGCAAACCTTTCCCAGGGCTGCCAGAAATTTGCACCGAAATATGGATAAGCTCCATCATAACAACACCCTAATTCATAAATTCCAGTATCGTAATCAAATAAACTTCCTGGATCAATTGAAATAGATAAAATAGGAAGTGTATATTCATCTTCATTTATAAAGTATGTTTGTTTTATCATTTTTCCAGGCAATAATGTACCTGAACTAAAACATTTTGCAGATATAACCGTATTTTCATCAATTGTAATTGGTAAAGAATAAATGGGGGATGTTTCAGTTACTGCTGAACCATCAGTTGTATAACGAATTACAGAAGTAGGTGAAACGGAAGAAAGAGATATAACTTGTATTCCGGTATAAAATCCCGAGGTAATTGAGAATTCCGGATCAGGTTCATAACCTGCGTAACAGAATGCAGAACTATTCGAAAGTGATGGTGAAATATCTGTAGTTATACACCAGCTTCCTGCATCGGGAACACGCGCTGCGCTTTGAGCCAAAGCAAGATCACCAGTAAATTTTGAATCGAGGATAATTCCGGTTACATCCGACAAATAAATAGTTTCTCCGGTGTTATTTATTTTAAAATTTGTTTGATTGTATTCCACTCCTCCCGTAAACCATATAGGTACATCATCGAAATATTCCTCATCATTATTGATTCCAAACGACAACCAGAAATTAGAAGAAAGATCGGAAGATGCAAAAGCGGCATTATGCACTTGTATGCATAAATAATTTGTTCCTTCAACTATTAAACTATTAATTATTGCTTCTGAAATCTCCCATAATTCAGGATCATAACCTGCATACATTCCAGCTTCATGATCAATTGTTGCCAAGGTATTAAATGATGGAGGAGTACCAAAAAGATTTGTTGAGCGGGCAATTTCCACGCCATTTAAATAGGCCACAAATCCATCATCGTAATCGGCGTGAAATTTTGCATTTTCCAAAACTGTTTCATCGGTAACATTAAATGACTGACGCATATAAACGGAAGAAGTTGTTCCAATTACCGTATTATCATCGCCGTCACCATATCCAATTCCCCCATCTCCGATCAACCAGCTAATATCATTAAATGCAGGAGTTTCCCAATCGGAAGGAGGTTCGGAAGTGCCAATAAAAAATCTCCAAACGTCATCATTATTTACAGCAGTTTCCCAATGATTTATATTGGTGATCGTGTTTTTACCATTTGCTAAAACAACAATATAGGAATCCGGATTTAAAGTGAGTGCAGGGAATTTCCATTTCAAGGGATTCAATGCATCGTCGCTTAAACCATAATTGAATAAATTTATGGGAGTAGCACCGGCATTATAAAGTTCTATCCAATCGCTTTGTTCATTATAGGAGTCTGCGATTGTTCCTCTCGAGGCAATCTCGTTAATTACAACCTGAGCATCTATTACAGAAGAAAATACTATAAACAGTCCCAATAAAAATTTGCGCCCAAGCATAGTTTGGTGTATATTAAGCCAAAGTTAACAAATTATGAAGACCAAGCTGAAATGTGAGTGGTCCACCTTCGCTAAAGCTACGGAGGATAAATGAGTGGTGAGTGGGGAGTGGGGAGTGGTGAGTAACTCAACCCGGAACTTGGATTTGTGAAGGGAAGTGGGAGTAGTTACCAGTAAACAGTGGGCAGTCACAGCTTCTAGCATTGGAGATGGTTCCTCCGAATTAAACTTTTAGGTTTTTGTGTAGATTACTCGGCACTCACTATTCACCATTTACTAAATTTGATTTCTTTCAGAGCTTGGGATTAAGACGTTAAACTTTTTTCAAAGTCAAAGCAAACTCATTTCGTGAGGCGTGAATCGTGAATCGTGAATCCGTTCTGATTTCTACCGGAACTTGGGATTAAGACCATAAACTTTTTTCAAAATCAAACCAAACTCATTTCGTGAAGCGTGAATCGTGAGTCGTGAATCTGCTCTGATTTCTACCGGAGCTTTGGATTAAGACGTTAAACTTTTTTCAAAATCAAACCAAACTCATCACTCACCATTCACCACTCACTAACTTAAGAATAAGGCTCTTACCTTTGCATTATAAATAGTTCAAAGTAAATATTTAAACGACTCGTGAAATTTCCAGATAAATTCTTACCACATTTGATCTCATGCCCGGGATTTGATCAACAGCAATTTATTGAAGCTCATGAATTAAAACCTCCGGTTTCGTTGCGCTTAAATGCGGATAAAATATTTGAACATCACTATAAAAATAAAGTGTTGTGGAGCGACCATGGATATTATTTAGATGAACGTCCTCCTTTTGTTTTTGATCCTTTATTTCATGCGGGAGCTTATTATGTTCAGGAAGCATCCGGAATGTTCATCGAATATATTCTAAAACAAATACCTGAAATTACTCGGCAAATAAAAGTATTGGACCTCTGTGCAGCGCCGGGAGGAAAATCGACAATTATTGCCTCTTCAATTACGAATGAAAGTTTATTAGTGAGCAATGAAATTATTAAAACACGTATTTCAGGATTAAAAGAAAATGTTACAAAGTGGGGTAAAACAAATGTGGTAGTTACAAATAACGACCCTGCTGATTTTAATAATTTGCCCCAATTTTTTGATCTGATATTAGTGGATGCACCATGTTCGGGTTCGGGATTATTCAGAAAAGATAATTCCGCAATACAGGAATGGAGTGAAGAAAGTGTGATACATTGTCAAAAACGGCAAAAAAGAATTTTGAAAGATATTCTTCCATCCTTAATAACGGGTGGTAAATTAATTTATACTACATGCAGTTTCAGCAAAGAAGAGAATGAGGACATAGTAGAATATTTAGTAAATGAATTCGGGATGTCGGTTGAACAAATAGATATTTCTTCCGAATGGAATATCATCTCGACAGAATTTGGTCATCGCTTTTATCCTGATAAATTAAAAGGCGAAGGATTTTTCGCTTGTGTTCTCAAAAAAAATATAGAAAGTGCGCAAGTGGGAGCACAAATTTCAAGTTCCTACATGCCATACACAGCAGCATCAACGGAAGAAATAAGTGTTATATCAAATTATATTAAATATCCTGAAAAATATATTTTTTTTATTTTTAAGGATTCCATTTTCAGCATACAAAAAGAGTTTTATAATACAATTAAAAAAATAGCTACCTGTTTGAGAGTGGTGCAAGCAGGAACGGAGATCGGAAAATTGATCCGGGAGGAATTAATTCCTGCACATGCATTTGCGATGAGTACTTTATTACTCAATACAATTGCAACAATAGAACTTGATGAATCAACAGCTATGCAATATTTAAGAAAGGAAAATATTATAATCGATACTGATAAAAGCGGATGGGTTATTTGTACATATAAAAATATTCCACTGGGCTGGATAAAAATCTTACCGAACAGGATCAATAATTATTATCCGGTGGATTGGAGGATTAGAAAATGAGGGGAAGTAGGAAGTAGGAAATAGGAGAAAGGAGAGAGGAGTTTAAATTTCTTGCGAAATTTTGTTAGGCTAAAATTGAGTAATGAGCTTGTCACTTTTTAGAAGAAAATTAATGTCTTTATTGGGGGTTTAGATACTGTGTGAGTGGTCCACCTTCGCTAAAGCTGCGGCGGATAAATGAGTACTGAGATTGGTCCGAGTGGAAATAAACGTCAGGAGTCATTAGTCAGGAAAAAGCACACTCGGTATTCGTGATCCGGATTCACGCTTCACGCAAAAGTTATTTATCATTTTTAGGTACAGCAGTACAATCCGCCGGTATTTCAAATTTTATCGGGAGGTTCCAATACACCCGAACAGGTTCGCCACTTTGTTTTCCGGGTTTCCATGCAGGCATATTTTTAACTACTCTTATTGCCTCTTCATCGCAACCATATCCTATTCCCCTCAAAAGTTTAACATTATCGTTAATAGATCCGTTTTTTTCTACAATAAACTGCACATAAACTGTTCCCGAAATACATTTTTGCAAAGCTTCTTTAGGGTAATGAATATTTGACGACAGATATCCAAATAATGCCTCGTTACCATCCTTCCATTCCGGAATTATCTCTGTAAATGAATATATCTTTTCTGATGTTGTGGAGTCTGGATTTTGAGCTCTTAAGGAAACAGAAATAAAAATGAAAAAAATTAGAATCAAATGTTTCATAGAAATAGGATTATTTAAATACATACCTAAAAATAATGCACATTCTTCAGTTTTATAGAGTGAAAAATATTTCACTCTTCCGGTTGCTCTTTAATGCTACAATCTGCAATATCAAATTTTACCGGCATGGTGAAGGCAACAGACACCGGTTTATTATTTTGCGTACCTGGTTGCCAGGCTGGCATTGAATTTACTACACGCAAAGCCTCTTCATCACATCCATAACCAACTCCTCTCGCAATTTTTGCCTCAATAACAGAACCTGCTTCGTTTATCACAAATTTGACATATACCATTCCTTTTATACAATTAGCTTTTGCCTCAGCCGGGTATTGAAGGTTATCGATCAAGTATTGATATAAAGCGACTTGTCCTCCCTTAAATTCCGGATGGATTTCAGGATTTACGGAAATGAACGAATTTGGTTGTTGTTCAACCTGAGCAAAAGTTGTAGTAGTTAATATAATTGCCAAAAGAAAAAAAAGTTGTTTCATTATTGTATTTGTTCTATCTGTGACGAAACATTTTAC
>JAYSYX010000199.1:0-10744 GCA_043727235.1 Bacteroidota bacterium | reverse complement strand
CATAATATGGTATCTGATCGATCCATCTACTTTCGGTGAGGTCATCATTACAGCCCGCCGGATCGTACCATGGTTCCTGATACGAATAAAATTCAGTTGGCCTGAATTCAAAATGAATATGTGGTGCCGATGAATTTCCTGAGCTTCCCATTTTTCCGAGATATTGCCCGGAAACTACATAATCTTCAACTTCCAGATCTGCCATTGTATTATTTTTAATATGTGCGTAAACTGTAATCGAATAATCGTCGTGTAAAAGTGCTACGAAATTTCCATAGTAACCGCCATTAAATGGTTCATAATTAAATGCATGGGGTGCTGCACAATTTCGGTCAACAGTATTTCCATTATAGGTGTGAATTACCAATCCATCCGCAGCGGCAATAATGTCCACACTTTCATCATCCATCATTTGCCATGGAAAAGGATAGGGAACAATATCAGCACCATTATGGCCATCATAATTTTTTGCTCCGCCAAAATAATAATCATCAAAAAAGGCGGTATTACATTGCCAATCTAAACGATCATTTTCATCAGGATCAAGGTCGGCAAAGTTGCTAATATAAAAATAGGAATTTACCCCTTCTATTGCCTGATATTCAGGAGTCATTTTCAGAGGCCATGAAAATTTTACTTCTCCGCCCATTTTAGCAGCAACCTCAGGGCGCAATTTTCCTTCCTGGCGAAGTCTTGCAATATTCTTTTCTATTGCAGGTCGCATAAAATCCTGATAATCTTTTTCTGTTACGCATTCCAGATGTTCTTTATCACCACCTAATACATGCACAGTTTGTGTAAAAGTATTAAAAGACCCTAATAATAAAACGGTGCAAAGCAACCATTTTATTTTATAATTAATTCGTTTCATTTTCTTGTATTTAAGAATGGTGAACAATTATTTCTTTAATGCTTCGATCTCTGCTTTAAGAAAATCATTTTCTTTTTTCAGATCGATCATGTAAAGTGTCAACTCTTCAATTTTTTCCATCATGAGTTTTTGCATTTGTCCAACATTTAATCCTTCTGATTCCACTTCTGCTGCGGAGGGGATTCCAGGTAAGTGAGAATTTTTTTGAATAAATTGTTCCACTTCCAACAATGATGCTAATTTATAGTCAGGTTTGAAAACATAATCAGGCCAAGGGCTTAATTGTACAAGTAATTCTTCACATACAACCTTACCATCAACACTTAATTTATATCCTGATTTTGGAAGAACCGTTGAGCTTCCCATTACAATATCACCATTGTCGTTAATGTACATTCTATTTACAGCATTTGTGCGCAGAATTAATTTACCATCATCGTTCGCGGCATTCAATGCAACCATGAGATCTTCACCATCTGCTCTTAAATAACCAACATCCTCTGCACCGCTTACCATTTGTATGTAAGGATCCGTACCTTGTACTGTTAATATTTGAGCATCACCCTCCACTACAAGTTCGCCTTCAAAAAAGCCAGCATAATTTGTAGTTGCATCACTTGCTTTAGCCCAGATACCATAATTAGTTGAGCCTGCACCCGTACTCTTTGCCACGACGCCATAATTGCTTGTTCCTGTAGAAACATTGTTTGCATAAACACCCGCTGAGCTTACAGTGGTGGATGCATTTCCCCATACACCTGAATGTGAAACGGGTGCATCAAAAAATAACATTCCGGTGGTATTATATCCCAAATTGCCGTATGCATGAATAGTTGTTGTTGCACCTGAAATTGTTTGATCAACACCATATACGGCAATATCTTCTGTACCAAAAGCTGATAAACGGTTTCTAAAAGTTGCTTTTGCATTTGTATTAAAATCACCTATTGCAATTCTTCCACTTTCATCCCCAATTGAACCGGTAATTAATGCAGCACCATCCCATTTAGGAATTTTATTAAGTGTATTAACTCCAACCTGAGGATCGGATTCCGCTCCGGCTGCAGGCGTGGTAGCAACCCATGAGGAGCCATTCCATTGCATTACCTGACCTGAAATTGCACCCATAGAACTTAGATCAGCGGCAGCAATGGTGGAATTTAAAATATCAGTTGACGATACTGTTCCATCTGCAATTTCTGTAGTTCCTACAGCACCGGATCCTATCTGCAAATTATTGTATAAACCTGTTACATCGCCGGTATGATTAGTTGCTGTTGTAAGATCGTCGGCAGCATTTGTATCACCGGTATTTGAAATAATTGTTCCGGAAACATCAATACCAGTACCAGCAGTATAGGTTCCACCTCCACCGCCTGCAGTAGTTTGAGTTGAACCATCCATAAATTTGATTGCATTTACATAAACCTCGTTCCAGTTAAAGAGTGAAGAACCAAGGTCTAAAGTATTGTTTGCATTTGGTGTTAAACTTAGATTGATGGCTGTCCCGCCGGCAGCTAAGTTCGACAAACTTGTGTTTGCACCTTTGGTGGAGATTGCTGTCCAGGCAGCACCGGAATAATAATAAAAACCCGGAGTTGAATTTGTTTGAAATATCAACAAACCTGTTGCAGGAGCAACTATTGCATCGCGTTGTACTTTAGTCATACGCGGAGCCAGCATGCCCTGTGTAGTTGATTGCATTTCGACAATTGAAGATGCGTTTGGCGTAATGGTTCCAACGCCAGCACTTCCTGTTAAAGGAAATGTATTAGTTTGTGCATTTAATTTTATTTGAGTTAACACAAATAAAAAGCACGCAGTAGTAAGTATTTTTTTCATATCAGATAATTTTAATGACAAAAGTAGGTTACCAAACATTTATTAGAAATACCACAATTGGGGAAATTTATGAAACGCCCCCTTCTAAGTTTTTGAAGTTGCTCATCCTAAAAAGAACGTATACCTCAAATGAGGTAGCACATAAACTAAAGGTGTTGAAATATTGAGTATTTTTTCCCCAATTTACCATTGATTGTGATCTGCACTCGACAAGATTTTAATAATGAATTTTTCAAATTGCTTTTAATCAATGCTTTAAAAATATGGCACAATAATTTCACATTATTATTTATATAATTTAATTCTTAAATTTCAAAATTATGATAAGAGGTATTTTAATAACCGTTATTAGCGGTTTAGTTGCGGGAGGTATATTTGCTGCTTTCAAAAGAAAAACGTTGCAAACCAAAAAACAACCTTCACATTTCTAAATGTTGAAAAGTGTTTTTATAAATTTCGAATTATTTCAACATGCTTTAATAATTGCAATGTAATTATATTATTAGCGCAAAGTATCGAATGTGGCAAATAGTCAAAAAAATAGCCGGTAATTTAGTCTACCGGCTATTTTATTTGTAATTGATAATGCATGCAGAATTTAACAATAAGCAGTTGTCTTCCTAAAAAGATACGCAGAAATAGGTTTTAGCTTATTTGATATTTTTTCTTTGAACTGATCCATATTTCTTTCGGGGATATTCAGATTCAAACTGTTGAGAATTATCCGTTTCATATAGATTAATTCCGTTATCTTCATCATTTGAATGAGCAACATTCTTTTTATTTCTTAACTCCTGCTCATGAACACTTTTGCCTTTTAACTTCTTAGTATCGCCATTTTCTTTACCTCCCTTTATTTCACTTTCACGATTTTCTAAACCCTTTCTTTTGGAATCATTCTTGGTTCTTTCTTTGTCGTCCCCTCTGCTTCCAAATTGCTCCTCCGCATAACCTCGCTTAGTGCGGTCATTTAATGGTTTTTGTTTAATCCCTTTAGGCATTTCTTTATTGTTGAGTGTTTTTTGGGATAATTCTGTCCGTTCAAACTCCTTGGTTAATAGTTTGTTATCTGGTTCAAATTTTCCTGACAAACGTTTTTTTTGAACGGTGGTATCCTTATTATTTACGATGGTACTTTTTTTTGAAGTTGAATTCCGGTTCTCTTTATTATTTTCCATATTTATTTTTTTTACAAAAGGATTATTATACTTATTAAAATTCAAATTATATGCCATTGCAAATATCAACAGGCGTATGTAATCCGGACTCAAACACATACTAAATTAAGCGTTGTGTCTTTATCATGACAACTTTATGTTATAAATATTCTGTGGATGTATTTCTACAAGTGAGTGACATAAATTACTCAATTTAAAGAATATTTTTTATTAATAATGGAGATAAATGGTGGCATTCCGGTGGTATAATTGTTGCATTTTATATCGTAATAATTATTAAAATTATTGCTAATGAAGAAAATTAAAAAAACGACCAAAAATACGGCTACAAATGGCGAACCTAAAAATAAGGCCGAAAGAAAATCTAATCCGTCTGTTAGTTTAAAGAGTAGATCCGAAAAATCAGAATATCTTACAGAAGATATTTATGACGAGGGTTCATTAAATGGCCTTTACGTTGATCCATTAAAAGATGTTTCTGGGTCAGAAAAATATTTAGTGAATAAACTTCCAATTTCAGAGAATATTGCAACGAAAATATTACAAAAGGCGATTCAGAATCATTGGGAAATAACAAAAAAACATGTGAGCAAGGTTGAACAGGATTACAAATTCTGTAGTAAAGAGGCAGTTTCAAAAAAATTTATACCTATTCAGGGTCTTGTGGAAGAGGTTGAAGAATTAATAGACCAAACCGATGATAAAACCTTGACTCGCGATGCAGGGTTGAAAATTGGCTCCCAAAAAGTTGAGCATTATGAAATTGCAGGATATGGCGGAGTAGCAGTCTTGTCGCAGGTATTAGGTAATAAAGAAGCATCTAAAATTCTTATACAAATACTTAAAGAAGAAAAAGAAGTGGATGGCACCCTCGTCGGTTATCCACAAAATAAAATTAAGAAAGTTGATGCGGCAACGGAATAAAAGTTTTCAGTATTCATTACAATACTTAAGATAGGAACGGAGTAAGCATAAAGCAGGTTAAATTGCGAACACTGATTCTGTTTTTAAATTAATAATTTAAAATATAATTTATGAAATCAATTTGGAAAGGGACCATTGCCTTTGGGTTAGTTAATATTCCCATCAGAATTTATAGTGCTACTTCATCAAGCGCACTTGATTTGGATATGCTCGACAGAAAAGACCATTCCAAAATCAAATACAAAAAAGTTAATGAAAACACGAATAAAGAAGTGGAATTGGAAAACATTGTAAAAGGATACTTTTTAAAAGATGATTTTGTTATTCTTGAAGCAGAGGATTTTCAGGAGGCAGCACCGATAAAAACCAAAATGATCGAAATTGAACAATTTATTCTAGAAAAGGAAATAGATACGATTTATTATGAAACTCCCTATTATCTCGAACCGGAAAAGACAGGTTTTAAAGCATATGGTCTATTGCGTGAAGCGCTAAAAAAATCGGGCAAAATAGCAGTAGCCACTTTTGTATTAAGAAATACAGAAACACTTTGTGTTATTAAACCGCTAGACAACATGTTAGTGTTGAATAAGATCCGATTTAGGGAAGAAATACGCGCAAGTACTGATATCAAGGTTCCGGGGACCACAGAAATAAAACCCGCTGAATTAAAAATGGCTTTGGCGCTCGTTAAACAATTTTCAGGAAAATTTAATCTTTCTGCTTTTAAGGATGAATATTCGGCGGAATTATTAAAAATAATAAAGGCAAAAGCCGCCGGTAAAAAAACGAAAATACGGAGATTAAATACCCCAACCGTTGTGTCGAAAGATCTTATGGAACAATTAAAGGCCAGCTTGTCTGTAAAAAGGAAAAAAGCATCCTGAATGAAATTAGTGGAATATAACAAAAAAAGAAATTTTAAGTCGTCTCCTGAACCAAATAATACAACAGGAGCTTCAGGGAAACAATTGCGTTTTGTGATTCAGCGGCACAATGCATCGCGATTGCATTATGATTTCAGATTGGAAATGAATGGGGTGTTAAAAAGCTGGGCAGTACCTAAAGGACCTTCTTTAAATCCTCTTGATAAACGATTGGCAGTGGAGGTTGAAGATCATCCCTTTGATTACAGGAGCTTTAAAGGGGTGATTCCCACAGGAAATTACGGAGCAGGTATAGTAGAGATCTTCGATGAAGGAACATATGTTCCTTATGAAAACAAAAACGGTATTGCAAACGAGAAAATTTTACGTGATGGACTTAAAAAGGGTGATTTAAAAATTATTTTAAAGGGTAAAAATATTTCCGGTGCCTTTGCATTGGTCAGGATGAAAAGTGAAACCGAAAAAAACTGGTTACTCATTAAAAAAAAGGATGATCATTCAATAAATAAAAAATATGATATTGAGAAAATACTTCCGGTTAAAAGGGTATCTGAGAAAATAAAAGAAAAATTCGAAAAAAGTAAGCTGGCCGGAACAACCATAAAAAAAACGGTTAAACAAAAGGCCTACAAAGAAACAAAAACAGTAAAAAAAGCTACAAAGATCAATTCTTCCGATACTGGTAAGATCAAAAAAAAAATCTTTGAAGAAACTGCAAATGAAATTGCAGATCCCATACTGACGGTTTTTGGTGAGGAGCCCGTTAAGGAAAATCAAAATATAAAAATATCCGGCGGTTTAGTAAAACTTACAAACACAAACAAAATATATTGGCCGAAGGAAAAATTTACAAAAGGTGACCTTTTGGAATATTATAGGGAGGTTGCTCCCATTATTTTACCCTATTTAAAAAACAGGGCGCATTCACTGAACAGATTCCCCAATGGAATTACAAAGGAAGGTTTTTATCAGAAAGATGTTGAACCGACAAATTTGCCTCCTTTTGTTAAAACAGTTTCTATTCATTCGGATTCCGGAAATAAAAATATTGATTATCTCTTGTGTCAGAATCAGGCGAGTATTTTGTACATGGTAAATCTTGGATGTATAGAATTAAATCCGTGGAATTCGAGATATACAAATTTGGAAAATCCCGACTGGATAGTGATCGACCTTGATCCGGGTGAGATCGCTTTTAAGGAAGTGGTAAAAACTGCTTTAGTTGCTAAAGATATCTTTGATTCCTTAGGGCTCGATTGCTACTGCAAAACATCAGGTGCTACGGGATTGCATATTTATATTCCTGCACATGCTAAATATAATTATGATCAAACGAGAACTTTTGCAGAATTGGTCGCTAATTTTATTCATCGCCAATTACCAGAAACAACCAGTGTGATTCGAAATCCGCAAAAACGAAAAAAACAAATTTATATTGATTTTTTACAAAACCGTCGCGGTCAAACTATTGCAGCTCCTTATTGTGTGCGACCAAGACCTGGTGCAACGGTTTCTGCGCCTTTGGATTGGTCGGAAGTAAATAATTCGTTAGATCCACAACATTTTACCATACATACAATGATGGATAGAATTTCTAAAAAGGGAGACCTATGGAAACCGGTATTAGGAAAGGGTTTAAACCTGGAAAAAACAGTTATATTTATGGAAAAATTATAAACCCCCACGATTACAGAGCGTACAAATTAAAGACAAATTAAAAATGAAAAATGATCATACAATTTTTTCGCGAATTACCTTACTTACCGCTTCCGTATTTGAATTAACATGTAATTTATTATAAATACTTTTCATATGCGTGCGAACAGTTTCGTAGGTTATAGCAAGAGCATCAGCAACCATTTTAAAACTTTTTCCCTGCACCATTTGTTGCAAAATTTCTTTTTCTTTTGAAGTTAGTTGATAATCGGTTTGAGAAACCGGACTGATACCTTTCTGAAAAAGTTCAAGCACTCGCCTGGCTATTGAGCCTGTCATCGGAGCCCCTCCATTTTTCACGTCGCGTATTGCTTCCACATAATTTGCAGGAGAGGTTGATTTCAAAATATAACCTGAAGCACCGGCACAAACTGCGTTAAAGATATTTTCATCGTCATGGAAAACAGTTTGCATCAATACATGAATTGCAGGAAAATTTTGTCGGATCAGTTTAACACCTTCAATTCCATTAATTCCGGGCATTTCTATATCCATTAGCACAACATCAGGAGTGTTTTTGCGCAACTGAAAAAGAAGATCGCTGCAATCGGGGTATGCACCAACACAGCTGAAACCTTCCGTTCCGTTTATTAAATAGAATAACGAGTCACGCAGGTGTTTATTATCTTCAAATATTGCAACATTTATTTCATTCATGATATGGAATTAAAGCAAAGATACTCCCCTTTCTCATTTTGTTAATACCACAATCAGGGGATGGGCATGGTCAAAATGATATTTGTGCCCTCACCGGGTGCAGAATCAACATGCAAGGTGCCCTTATGTTTTACAGCTCTAAGTTTTAAATTATGAATACCGTTTCCGTTTCTAGTTCTAGCAGATTGCTCCCCCATTTTAAGAACAGTAGTATCAAATCCATTTCCGTTGTCGATAATGTACATTTCAAATATATTTCCGATCTTTTTGAATTTGATCTCAATTTCTGAACAAGCGGAATGTTTTACCGCATTGTTCAAAGCCTCTTTAAATATTAAATAAAGATCTCGTCTCTGTTCCATTGGAATATTGGTACTTTCCAAAGTTGTATTATGCTGCATTATTAATTTAATATTTTTTGCATTGCAAAGTTCAACTGCGAAATTAAACATCCTGCTTTCAATATTTTTGAAGGCATCGTTTGCCGGTTTTATAGCCCAAACGATGTCACTCATATTTTCGATCATTTCTTTTGAATTATCACTCATCTTTAATAATAAAGGAATTGCTTCCGGGTTTTTAACTTTCACCTGATCACTTACAATATCACTGTACATCCTGATACTGCTCAAAGTAGAACCAATATCATCGTGCAGATCACCGGCAATTTTATTTCTGATAATATTTATTTGCAATAATTGATTGATACGATACCTATAAATTACAGAACTCAGCAATGCAGTTAGTAATATTGCGGAAATAATAAACCACCATGTTGCCCAGAAGGGTTTATTTATCATAAAACTATATCTATCTGTTTTTCCACTCCAAATACCATCATTATTGGCTGCTTGTAATTCAAATTCATATTTTCCAGGTGCAAGAGCAGCAAAGGTTATCTCATCCACTCCACCTGCTACACTCCAGGCTGAACTATAACCCAACAACCGATAGCGACATTTATTTTTTGTTGGTATGGTGAGCGAAACGGATTGAAATTTAAAAGTTATACTATTTTTATTGTGTGGTAATTCAGGATCAAGAAAGAGTCCATTAAAATTTTTAACATCCGACGAATAATCGTCCATAGGAACTGCGCCGTTAAATAATAAAACGTTGCTGATGACAGGATTGGCATCAAAGTGGTTGAATTGTAATGATGATGCTTCGAAATACTGAACACCACCTGTTGTAGCCAACCAAATTAAATTTTTCACTTTATCTTCAGCAATTTTGATATACGTAAAATCAACTGAAAGAAATCCTTCTGACTCATCTATACGTTTAATAACATTCCAAACACCGGCATTTTGGCTGAGTAATGATAATCCATTATAATGCGCTGCCCAAATATTTCCCTTTGCATCCAACAACATATCTAAAACTGCATCAGTCAATAAACCATTTTCTCTGTTAAATTTTTCTATCACATAAATTTCATCTCCTTTAACACTAACATGAAAAACACCGACATTTCCGGTAGACAACCAAAGTTCGTTTTTATTACCTGATACAAGAGATGTAATTATTGCACCATTTAGATCCTTGTCTATCGAATGTGCTTTAACCAAGGTGTCGCCATTAAAAAATATCAATCCGAAATTCGATGCGAAATAAGTATCATTATTGGGTAGCACTGCATGGTCGAATAATTTAATGTATTGGCCACCATAATAAACAGGCCATCTGAAATCCACAAAAGTGATATTGTCAGGATCCTTTTCATTAATAATTTCCGTGAGTTTACCCTCGGTAAGGCAAAAAAACCGCCCTATATTATCTCGATAAAAATCTTGTCCGTGTGTATCACCAAGTAAATTTTCATCAAAATTTACGATTTTATTATTTTGATATAAACTAATACCCTGATAACCTGATCCAAACCAAATGGATCCGTCGTTATTCATGTAAATTCCAAAAATTTCGGCAAGATCCCAGGGTTTAATGCCATTGGGCAAATACTTTTTAAACCCAGACTCTGTATAGGTGATCACATTTCCTCTGTTTCCACCCAAAACCATTCTCCCATCCGGGGTCTGTATAATGGAGAAAATATCATTCAAATTTTCTGTTTCACCTGGAAAAAATGAAACAAATACATTTCTGCGCAATTTAACAAGCCCTTCCCAGGTGCTAATCCAAATGTTTTTTTCTTTGTCGACGAGTAAACCCGTCAAATTTTCATATCCGTACTTCGCAAGGTCGCATACCTGATTTGAAGAATCATTATTAATTTCAAATAATTTATCAATGGCCAAAATATAATAATGATCATTAGAAATACGGTCAATACCACCGCTGAAGATCAAATCATTAATTGTGTCAATTTTATTGTCCCTGATCTCGTATGTAAATCCTGAACGAGTTGTTAAATAAATGGAATTATTATCACTGAATTCAATTTCGGAAACATCCTCAGGTCGCTCCTCCTTACTTTCCCAAATTTTGACATATTTGTTATTGCTATATTTTATAAGTGAACCCCTTGTTCCGAAATAAATATCAGCATTATTATTGGTGATCTTTAAAACCTGGTCACCCGGGTTCGCAAAATTTTGCCAATCACCAAAAAGTTGATACTTTAATACTTCTCCCTGCTTAACTTTATCGATCAGATCTTTATTTAAAAAAACAGGGCCGCTTGCAGTTCCAATCCAAAGAGAATTTCC
>JAYSYX010000198.1:0-10782 GCA_043727235.1 Bacteroidota bacterium | reverse complement strand
GCAATACTCTCTGCGGTTAATCCTGCAGATGCTATTTGGTATAACAGTGGTTGAAAGGTGTGATAATTATTTTTATCCAGTAATGTAACACGATAGGGTTTATTATTCAATCTTTTTACGAGTTCCAATCCCGCAAAACCACCACCGATGATCACAATTTTCGGGAGCGAAGTATCATTGTATCGATATGTCATTCCATTTAAGTTTGCCTGTTAAAATCAACGATTAACCCTTCACAAATGTTCAGTTAAAAATATTTAATTTCCAAAAGGAGTTTTATTTATTTTACTTTGTAACGTTATAACCATAAATTCTATGTCAAAGAAGAAAAATACCCTTCAATTCGGTTCCGTTTGTGTGCAGCCATCCAAGCTTAAAAAAAAGATATCACCACATACAGAGCCTATTTATGCAACATCGGCTTATACCTTCGACTCTACGGAGGAGGCCATGAAGTTATTTGACGATCAGTTTCAGGGATATGTATATTCCCGATGGTCAAATCCTACCGTTGAAATGGCCGAAAATAAAATTGCGGCATTGGAAACACATGGGTCTGATATTAAAGCCAAGGCGCAATTATTCAGTAGTGGAATGGCAGCGATATCTTCTGCAATGATGGCATGTTTAAATACAGGCGAAAAACTGCTCACACAAAATCAACTTTACGGAACTACAGATGAATTAATTCAAAAACAACTCCTTGCCTTTGGAATAGAAAATTTGCGATGTGATCTCAACGATCTGGATAAAGTAGAAAATATTATTAAAAAAGATAAGTCCATCAAATTGATCTATCTCGAAACTCCATCCAACCCGATGATGGAAGTTTACGATATTAACGAAATTTCAAAACTTGCAAATAAATATAAAATAAAACTTGCAGTAGATAATACCTTTGCATCTCCTTATTGTCAGCAACCCTTAATTTCAGGTGCTGATATTGTTATACATTCCACAACTAAATATTTGAATGGACATGGGTCAGGATTGGGTGGAGTAGTGGTGGGCAAGGATATTAAATTTATGAAGGAACAGGTATGGACAAAAATCAAATTATTGGGAGCCAACTCAAATGCCTTTGATGCATGGTTGATATTGCAGGGATTAAAAACATTGGAAATAAGAATGCAGCGACATTGTGCAAATGCAAAAAAAGTTGCAGAATTTTTACGCGATCATAAAAAAGTTGCTCAGGTAAATTATTGCGGATTTAAAGAACATCCACAAAATAAAATAATTAAAAAACAAATGCGCGATTTCAGCGGCATGCTTAGTTTCGATTTAAAAGGCGGACTTAAAGCAGGGAAACAACTTATGAATGCCGTTGAACTATGCAATATGGTTACCACTCTGGGAACACTGGATACTTTAATTCAACATCCTGCAAGTATGACGCACGTAAATGTTCCGCGTGAAAGAAGAATTGCAGGCGGTATAACTGATGGACTTGTAAGATTAAGTGTGGGAATTGAAAATGTGGAGGATATTATTGGGGATTTGCAAAATGGGTTGAAATAATATTTTATTGTCTTCAACAAATTACCAGTACTAATTCGACTGTGTTCCAACAATGTTACCCGAAGGAAATACGTTGTGGATTCGGAGTTCTGTGTTCGAGGTTCTGAGCTCTCATCCCATGAGTGTCCCCACAGTGTTACCCGAAGGGAACTCTGTGGACTCAGAGCTGTTAATTTAAAATTAATTTATAGCAAATCAAAACAATTAACTTCATGTATTTTAATATTTAGAAGTATAAAAAAAGCTTCTCTATAAATTAAACACTCCCCGCATCCACCCCAACACTAATCTTTTTCACCAATCCCTGCAACACCTTGCCAGGACCCACTTCCACAAATTGTGTAGCTCCATCTTCCACCATTTTTATTACAGATTGTGTCCATTTTACCGGCGCAGTTAACTGTGCAATTAAATTATTTTTAATTTGTTCCGGATCTGATACGGCACTTGCATTTACATTTTGATATATAGGACAAATTGGTGTATTAAACGTTGTGGCATGTATTGCTTCAAATAATTCCTGACGTGCAGGTTCCATTAATGGAGAATGAAATGCACCTCCAACAGGTAAAATTAATGCGCGTTTTGCACCTGCCGCTTTTAATGCTTCGCATGCTTTATTTACAGCTTCTATTTCTCCGGAAATAACTAATTGTCCGGGACAATTATAATTTGCAGGAACTACAATGCCATCAATTTCAGCACAAATTTTTTCAACAACTTCATCCGATAATCCCAACACTGCAGCCATAGTACTTGGTTGCACAGCACAGGCTTTTTGCATGGCATGTGCACGTTTGGAAACCAAAATTAATCCGTCCTCAAAGGAAAGTGTTTTATTTGCAACCAATGCAGAAAATTCACCTAACGAATGTCCTGCTACCATATCGGGACTGAAATTTTCAATAGTTGAAGCGAGAATTACGGAATGTAAAAAAATTGCAGGTTGCGTTACATTAGTTTGTTTTAATTCTTCCTCAGTTCCGTTGAACATGATATCGGTGATACGAAAATCCAACAACATATTTGCTTCTTCAAAAAGCGCATTTGTTTTGTTATTTGTTTCGTAAAGTTCTTTTCCCATACCAGGAAATTGTGCACCCTGTCCTGGGAAAATATATGCTTTTTTCATACTGGCTTTTAATTATTCTTTAACTCCTGATTCTCCTATCACCATAAAAATATCACGGGATGGTGTCCATCCGTCGCCCAAATCTTTATTGAATTTTGCAGGTATTACCAACAAATATTTACCCTCAAATTTGCAAACCTTATAAGCGACCAACGACTTCATTTTATCCGGATTTTTCACTCTTGAATCAAGATCTCCCATTGCAGATGGCCATTTATCTTCCGTATGGAAATTTGTTATAGTTTCTAAAAGAAATGGTTTGATCCCTTCTATTTTCATTAATGCTATGTCCTCATCCAACAAGGTGTAATTACTGTATAATTCACCAGGATCTGTTATTTCAACACGGACGCATTTTTTGCCTTCAATTTTATATTTTTTGGCTTGTGCATTTAGGAGTGTGGTAATTAGAATTAAAAATGTGGCCAAAATCAAACGTACCTTTTTCATAGCGTTAATTTTAAGCCGTAAATGTAAAAAATAATCGTCTATTATTTGCTCAATCTTGCAGCAATAAGGTTTATGAATTCATTTCGTGTCTGCATTTCTTGAAATTGACCTGTAAAAGCAGATGTTGTGGTAACAGAATTCTGTTTTTGAACTCCACGCATCATCATACATAAATGACTTGCTTCAATTACAACGGCCACACCATGAGGTTTTAATGTATTATCCAAACAATGCAAAACCTGTTGCGTAAGTCGTTCCTGAACCTGTAAACGCCTCGCAAAAACATCCACCACCCTCGCAATTTTGCTGAGACCCACTATTTTTCCATTTGGAATATAAGCAACATGCGCGCGACCATAAAATGGCAACATGTGATGTTCGCACATTGAATAGATCTCAATATCTTTTACGATCACCATCTCACTGCATTCCTCAGTGAACATGGCTCCCCGAACAATTGCTTCCGCATCCTGATTATATCCCTGGGTCATATATTGCATTGCCTTTGCAATGCGCTCCGGCGTTTTTTGCAGTCCTTCACGTTCAGGGTCTTCTCCGAGTGTTTTAATTATTTCCAAATAATTGTGGCTCATAGTCTCAATTGAAGCATTTCCGAATTCTTCAACTTTTTTGTAAAATTTGTTATCGCCTTTACCCTGAATTTTTTCTCCCATCATAATTTTGTTTAGTGGCCGAAATACTCTGCATAAATATTTTCTGTTTCCTGCAGTTTAATGCTATGTAAAACCCCATAGTTGATCTTTGGTTCAATCAAGTTCCAAATGACTTTGCAGAAATTTTCAGTTGAAGGTTGCATCGATTGAAAATATGGTGTATCAGTATTTAAATTTTTATGATCAAAACGTTCAACAATCTCCTTTTTGATAAGGTCACCTAATTTTTTTGCGTCTATGATAAATCCGGTATCGGGATCCGCTTCCCCTTTTACCGTAACAAAAAGCTGATAATTATGACCATGCCAGTTCTTATTGGCACATTTTCCAAACACTTCAAAATTTTTTTCCTCGCTCCATTTATTATTAAATAGGCGATGTGCAGCATTAAAGGTCTCTCTGCGCGTAAGGTAAACCATGGTGCAAAGATAAGAATTGAAGGGAGAAGATTCGAAGGGAGAAGGGTAAGGTTCGAAGGATTTAAAAAGGAAGGAAGGTTGGTAAGGTTAAAAAAGGGGCGCTCAATTTTGATTGAAAATTTTACAACTAACTGTTAACTTTTACTATGGAATTAAAATTTTCAATTCTAAATCATGAAAATCCCGTGCCTGCCTGCCGTCACCTACAGGCAGGTCTCGTGTCCCGATTCCCGTGTCCAATTAAAGAAGGGTAAGGTTCTAAGGAGTAAAAAAGGAAGGAAGATAGGTAAGGTTAAAAAAAGGGCGCCCGATTTTGATTGAAAAGTTTACAACTGACTATAAACTTGTACTTCGCAATAAAATTTTTCAACCTAAATCAAAGTAAATCCTATGTCGTATGTCGTATGTCATATGTCCTATGTCCTATGTCATTCAAGCCGCAAGAATCGCAACCTTTTTCGGATCGCGGCTGTCAACTTTTACCTGGAGAGTTCTGCCTACCTGATAGTTTTTCAGTTCGTCTTTTTTGATGTTTTGTTTTAATTCAACTTCGTAGGGAACCATAGAACTATGTCTGATCTCTAATAATAATTTTATTCTCGGATTGTGGTCTACTGTTAAACCAGTTTCGTGTACCTCTAAAATAATAGCCATAGCCGGTTCACCGATTTTCATAATGTTTAATGCAACAAAGGCGGGTCTGAAAAAAAACCAATATCCGGCAAAAGCCACTCCGCAGGTCAAAATAAAGGTTGCCAAGCCATAGGTCCAATGAAAAACAGAGATGATACCAATCGCTGTAAAAGCTATTCCCGTAAAGATCCAAACAACATAATTTGGCAATCCGAATTGTTTAACTGTACTCATTTTTATTTAGGTGGTTTTCAAAGTGATTGTAAGTTTATACATATATATACGTAAAATTGTACTGAAATGTTCAAAAAGCATACCGACTTTTTCACATTTAATTGGGAATAAAATTTCTTATGGATAAATTAACACGCACTTTACATAAAAAAAATGAAGGAATGAAGGAATGAAGGAATGAAGGAATGAAGGAGTGAAGCCCGACGACCGCATCAGGTTTTGAAAACCTGTGAGGTCTGAGGGGAGGCGGAAGAAAATGAAAGAATTAAGGAATGAAAGAATGAACACTCAGACTATGTTAAGTGTTTTTTGAACCATGTTAACCCTAAAAAATAATGAATATCGAGCAAGGAATAATGAACTCTCATCAGATTTTCAATCCGAACCTTTTGCAAAACATCAAACCTTTTGCTAACCCAAACTCAGAACCCCGAACCCCTAACCCTAACCCAAAACAAATGATAAACATACTTCTCGAAAAAAACCTTATTCCCGACTTCTTGATCCGGATGCGCATCAGAAGTTTGTTGTCAGTGCGATTGAAACAAGAATTAAAAGCAACACAGGAAATCCAACAGGAACATTTAATGCAAATAATTGAGGAGCTAAAAAATTCTCCGATTGCCATCGAAACAATGGCAGCAAATGAACAGCATTATGAAGTGCCTACACAGTTTTTTAAATATGTGATGGGAAAAAATATGAAATATTCATCCTGTTATTGGCAACCTAAAACAAATACACTAGATGAAGCAGAAAAGAATGCTTTGGAATTAACCTGTGAACATGCAGAGATACAAAATGGGGTAAGAATCCTTGAATTGGGGTGTGGATGGGGAAGTTTAACTATGTTTATTGCAAAAAAGTATCCAGATTCTCAAATTACCGGTGTTTCCAATTCTGCATCTCAAAAATTATATATTGATAATTGTTGTAAGGAAAGAGGATTGAATAATGTAACTATAATTACCGCCGATATTAATGTATTTGAAACGGAAAATAAATTTGACCGTGTAGTTTCAGTGGAGATGTTTGAACATATGCGCAATTATCAGAAATTATTGGCTAAAATAAGCAGGTTTTTAAATGCGGATGGTAAATTGTTCGTGCATATTTTTACGCATAAGGAGTTCACTTATTATTTTGATGTGGTTGATGAAAATGACTGGATGAGCAAATATTTTTTTACAGGAGGAATTATGCCATCTGATGATCTTTTACTTTATTTTAATGATCATTTTAAAATACAAAAACACTGGCATTGGGACGGAACACATTATGAAAAAACTTCCAATGCCTGGCTTGCAAATATGGATGCACATAAAAAAGAAATTCTTCCAATACTTCAAGGTGTTTATGGGCAAAAGCAGACAACAAAGTGGTGGGTATACTGGAGAATATTTTTTATGGCCTGTGCAGAACTCTGGGGCTATAAAAATGGAAAGGAATGGTTTGTAAGTCATTATTTATTTGAAAGAACTGCGCTATAATGTCAAAACAAAAATTAGCTATTATTGGAACCGGAATCGCAGGAATGGGCTGTGCACATTATTTACAAAACGATTTCGATATTACAGTTTTTGAAAAAGCAGAAAGAATTGGCGGACATACAAATACAGTTTATGTTGAAGAGGATGCAGTACAAATTCCTATCGACACTGGATTTATAGTTTTTAACAATGAAAATTATCCCAACCTTTTAAAACTTTTTGCCGAATTAAATGTCACTGTCAAAAAAACACAAATGAGTTTTTCAGCAATGATACCGCATGAAAATCTGGAGTATTGCGGGAGTAGCCTTAACCTCATTTTTGCCCAACGGAAAAATATTTTTTCGCCGAAATATATTCGATTTTTAATGCAACTCACACGCTTTAACAAGGAATGTATTGAAGTGCTTGATAATAATGATCTGAAAAACTTGTCGATCGCAGAATATTGTAGGTTCAAAAAATTTGATAATAACTTACTGGATTGGTATCTTTTACCAATTAGCTCCGCATTATGGAGCACTCCTCCGGAAACAACCTCTGCTTTTCCTGCAGCCACTCTTGTGCGTTTTTTCAAGAATCATGGTTTTTTGGGATTAAATACACAGTTTCAATGGTATACCGTTGAAGGTGGCAGTGAGGAATATAAAAACAGATTGATCGCACCATTTAAAAATAAAATTCTTGTGAATTCTGAAATAAATAGTATCAATCGCAATGATAGCAGTGTGGAAATAATAAGTAGCAAGGGAGAAAAATTGTTATTTGATAAAGTTATAATTGCAACACATGCGGACGAGGCAAGATCAATACTCAGCGATAAAATGTTGGCAGAGAAAAACATATTAGCTCCTTTTTATTATGAGAAAAATCGTGCAATTTTACATACCGACGAATCGGTTATGCCTAAAACCCGCAGAGCCTGGAGCAGCTGGAATTACTGCACCGAAAAAAGAGAGGGTAAATTGGTATCTGCCTGCACTTATTGGATGAATAGTTTGCAACAGGTATCAAAAAATATAAATTATTTCGTTACAATAAATGAATGCAGGCCAATTAATAAATCCAGGATCATTAAAGAGATCATCTATGAACATCCTATCTTTACAGTGGAGGCAATGAAAATGCAAAAATATTTGCCGGATCTGAACAACAATGGGCAGATCTATTTTTGCGGAAGTTATTTCCGTTATGGATTTCACGAAGATGCATTAATGAGTGCCGTTGATGTTTGTAACAGAATAAAAAATAATACATGAGTTCCAAACTCTATAAATGTCAGGTAATGCACAATCGGCTCGCACCGAAGAAGCACAGGTTTACCTACAACATTTTTATGTTTTGGCTGGATATTGATAAACTTAATGAAACTTCCGATAAATTGAAGTTTTTTTCCCGCAATAAAACCAATATTTTTAATTTCAGAGATGATGACCATTTTAAATTCCCAAAGGGAGATGAGAGAAATCAACTGGATGTTAGAACCAAACTCAATAATTATTTAAAAGAAAATAGTATAAAGGATATTCCTGAAAAAGTATTTTTGCTCACACATGTTCGTATGTTCGGACATGTTTTCAATCCGGTAAGTTTTTATTTTTGTTATGATGCAAATGACCTATGCAAATATGTAGTAACAGAAATAAGCAACACTTTTGGTGAAATGAAAATGTTTCTCATTGATAAAAAACATGATTCGGGTTTCGAACAAAATGCCACCAAATTTTTTTATGTTTCTCCCTTTACGGAATTAGACGAGGAATTTGAATTCCGATACCAGATCCCTGGCGAAAAAATGAATGTTCAGATCAACGTGAAAAATAAGGAAGGATTTAAATTTTTTATCAGCACCCTAACCGGTAAAGAAAAAAAATTGAGTGATGGAAGACTTTTAGCTTATGTTTTTCGTTTTCCTTTTATATCAGTGAAAGTATTGTGGAGCATACACTTTCAGGCAATGTTGTTGTGGTGGAAGAAAGTGCCTTATCATAAAAAGGGGGATAACAAAGATTTGCAAAAAGGAATTACAAACAACGGATGAAATATTTCTATTTTCTTGCGATTTTATTGACTTTTTCTGCAAGTTTTGCTCAGGAATATAGCGATTCTGTGTTATTTAGTGAAGATGGAAAATATTTACTTGTCTATGAAGATAGGTATAATAATAATTTGGACTTTAATCAGATTACCGTTCGAAAGTTCGATTCTCTGCATGTTGGAAACTCTTATATTCTAAAGGATGATACCATATTCACAGAGTTTCCAAATTATGCCGGACAGTATGGATATTATTTTTATGTTGGGAATAAAAAAACATATGAAATCATATATGATACTTTATCATTGAATGATTTTTACTTGAAGTACGGTTTTGATAATAATAACTGGATTCATCCGGTGGCTTTTCAGGTGATTGTTGATACTCTGAGAATAATTTTAGACGAACCAAGAAGAAGTTGGAATTATTTTGTTCTTAGCTATGATACTATAGATATGTCTAAGTCCTACGAATTCTTGGTGAAATTGACATATATGGATACCATTTTATATTCAATGAAGGAAAGTGGAAATCTTACTTATATTTTCAATTCATTTAGATTAAGAGACACAGGTTTATATTTGGACGAATTACATCGGAAATATTTTTTAACAGCTTTTATAGAAATGAAAAAATATAGAAATGATGACGTAACATATGAATTATCTACAATTATAGTTGGTAATGAAATATTAGAAAGCGGCATGATAACCTGGTAGAAGACCTAAAAATATCAGCAGATCATTTTATATGAACAAAGTATTTTTTTAAGTGTTAGAATAATAAGTGATTTATGCAATCTTGTTTCGGCACTATTGCGTAAATATTATATGGATTTTAATCACGCAAGAAAAATTTACCTGAATTTTTAGTTATTATTGTGGACAAAATTTGATCAGATTGGATTTTAGGCCCTATACAACGAGTAATACATAGCACAATGAGTTTTTACAAAAATACCATCCTAAACCTCCTGAAACCTATGCAAAAGGGTTATCTCCACATTACCATGGAAGATGGAACCACTATGGAATTGGGCTCTAAAGAGAATTCATTGCAGGCTGATGTTACGGTAAAAGACTTCAAATTTTACAAAAGAGCATTTTTATTTGGTGATATCGGATTTGCAGAAGCTTATATGGCTGGGGAGTGGTCCAGCACGGATCTCACTAAATTGTTGTCTTGGTTTTTGTTGAATATTGAAAATTCGCCGACAATTTCGGGTTCGGCAGTAAAATCTGTTGCATTAAATATTTTGCAATTCGCCAACAAATTATATCACCGAAAAAGAAAAAATTCTTTAAGTGGTTCAAGAAAAAATATTTCTGCTCATTATGACCTGAGCAACGAATTTTTTTCACTTTTTCTGGATGGAAGTATGACCTATTCCTCAGCATATTTTACAGACCCCAATCACGATCTGGAACAAGCGCAAATGCAGAAGTATGAAAGTTTGTGTAATGCAGCAAAAATAAAAGCAGGAGATCATGTATTGGAAATTGGAACAGGTTGGGGAGGATTTGCAATGTATGCTGCAAAAACATATGATTGTAAGATCACTTCCGTAACCATTTCGCAACAACAATTTGATTTTGCAGTTAAACGAATTGCGGAAGCAGGTCTCAGTGATAAAATAGAGGTACAGTTAAAAGATTATCGATTGATAGAAGGAAAATACGACAAGGTAATTTCCATAGAAATGATAGAAGCAGTTGGCGCAAAATATTTAAAAACATATTTCGATAAAATTCATGGCTTATTAAAACCCGATGGAGTTCTTGCTTTACAGGCAATTGTTTGTCCCGATTCCCGATTTGATGATTTTAAAAAGAATGTGGATTTTATCCAAAAACATATATTTCCCGGAACACTATTGCCATCCATCGCTGCAATTAATAATGCAGTAAATGAAACCGGCGACATGTTTATGTTCGGATTAAAAGACCTCGGAAAAAGCTACGTTCAAACCCTCGCCGAATGGCGTTCTCGTTTTAATCTCAACACCGATAAAATTAAATTATTGGGTTTCGATGATGAATTCATACGCAAATGGAATTATTATTTTTCCTATTGCGAAGCAGCATTTAATATGCGCAATATTAATGTGGTGCAAATGGTGTATACCAGGCCGAATAATCATGCGTTTTGAGACTCATTCCCGAATGAAAAATTTGCCTCATTTGTAGTTGCG
>JAYSYX010000197.1:0-10801 GCA_043727235.1 Bacteroidota bacterium | reverse complement strand
AGATTTAATTAATGCAGGCAAACAAACAATTACAACATTACCGGGATCCGCATTTTTCGACAGTGCTTTGAGTTTCGGAATGATACGAGCGGGAAAGGTTGACCTTACAGTCTTGGGTGCAATGGAAGTTGCAGATAACGGCGATATTGCAAATTGGAAAATTCCGGGTAAAATGGTGAAAGGAATGGGAGGAGCAATGGATCTTGTTGCGAGTGCGAAAAATATTATTGTCGCCATGCAACACGTAAATAAAGCAGGGGAAAGTAAACTATTAAAAAAATGTTCACTGCCAATAACAGGATTAGGAGTGGTGAAAAAAATAGTGACTGAACTCGGAGTTTTTGATGTTACTCCTGAAGGATTTAAATTATTGGAACGCGCTCCCGGAGTTACAGTGGAAGATATTATGAGCAAAACAGAAGGAAGATTGATAGTGGACGGCGAAATTCCCGAAATGATCATTGATTAAATGAATGCAGTTTACTACAATGGAAAAATAATTCCTCCCGATGAAGTTATAATTTCATCTTCTAACCGCTCTTTTAAATATGGTGATGGATTATTTGAAACTATAAATGTTATAAATCAGGTCCCGCATTATATCGACCTTCATATTAACAGATTATTAGGAGCTTTACTCGTTTTGGAAATAAATATTCCTGAAAATTGGACTGAACTTTTTTTTAAGGAAACAATCACAGGTCTTTGTAAAATAAATAAACTCCAAAACGCCCGTTGTAGAATTACAATTTGGAGGGATGGTGAGGGATTTTATCAGCCACAGTTAAATGATGCAGCAATTTTGATTGAGGTAAGTGAGCAGGAATCAGAAGAGTATATTTTAAATGAAAAAGGTGTCGCTTTAGGTGTTTTTGCAAACCTGACTAAATCTGCAAATATTCTTTCTCCTTATAAAACTGCAAACAGTCTGGTGTATGTTCTTGCCGCCAAATATGCGAGTGAACAAAATTTCGATGATGTTGTTGTGTTAAATGAATTGGGTAGAGTAGCGGATAGTATCAATTCCAGTGTGTTTGTCTGGAGGCAAAGTGTATTATTTACACCAAGCATCAAGGAAGGCGGTGTTGATGGAGTGATGAAACAAGTGATAATTGATCTTTGCAAGAAGGAAGGAATAACAGTAAATGAAACAGAATTACCTTTGGAAATGTTATTGCAGGCCGATGAGATATTTTTGTCGAACGTGATACATGGAATAAAATGGGTTGGATCATTTCAGCAAAAAAATTATGATAATAAATTCTCACAAAATCTTCTCTATAAAATAAATGAAGCCAACAGTAACAATTCACTGGTTTCGCCGTGATCTTCGTTTGGAGGATAATGCTGCATTATATCATGCATTGAGTAATCATAACAATGTACTTCCGCTTTTTATTTTTGATACCAATATTCTCGACGACCTGAAGGATCGTTCAGATGCGAGGGTTAACTTTATTTATAATGTAATTCAGAAGCTGCAAAATAAGCTGATTGAACACGGTTCCACCATTTTAGTTGAATATGGAGAGCCGGTGGAGGTATGGAAAAGAATAATTGAGAAATATACTATTGAGGCAGTAGTTACTAACCACGATTACGAACCCTACGCAATAAAAAGGGATGGGGAAATTAAAAAACTATTGTCATCTTACCATATTCCCTTTAATACATTTAAAGATCAGGTGATATTTGAGAAAAACGAAATTGTAAAAGAGGACGGAACACCTTATGTTGTTTTTACTCCATTCAGCAGAAAATATAAGGAGAAATTAAACTCCTTTTATCTTAAACCGTATCCTAGCGAAAAATATTATTCTCAATTTTATAAGTGTGAACCACTTGATATTCCAAAACTTTCCGAATTGCGATTTACTGTATCAACAATTAAAATTCCATCTTCTTTAATCAGAGAAGATATTATTAAACATTATCATGAGACACGTGATATCCCTTCTTTGCAAGGAACATCCAGATTAAGTGTGCATCTTCGTTTTGGAACTATAAGTATTCGCAAACTCGGCAAAATTGCGCAAAACATCAATGAAAAATATTTTAATGAATTGATCTGGCGCGAATTTTACCAGATGATATTGTGGTTTTTTCCGCATGTGGTATCACAATCCTTTAAACCGCAATACGACAATATTCCCTGGCGAAATAATGAAAAAGAATTTGAACTGTGGTGCGCAGGAAAAACTGGATACCCTATAGTAGATGCCGGTATACGCGAATTAAATGCAACAGGTTTTATGCATAATCGTGTACGCATGATCGTGGCAAGTTTTCTCACCAAACATTTATTAATTGATTGGAGAAATGGGGAAGCCTATTTTGCAGAAAAATTATTGGATTACGATCTAGCAAGTAATAACGGCGGATGGCAATGGGCTGCAGGAAGTGGTGTTGATGCCGCCCCCTATTTCCGCATATTTAATCCCTACGAACAAACAAAAAAGTTTGATCCGGAAGGAAAATATATTCGCAAATGGGTACCGGAATTTGATAGTTTGGAATATACTTTGCCGATTGTTGATCATGTTTTTGCGAGGAAGAGGTGTTTGGAGGTATATAAAAAGGCATTGGCTTCTAGTACCTAAGGATTTGAATTTATTTCATTTATCTTTAAACCTATCGATCAGATTTTTCGAATCGGAGGGCGACAAGATATTATCACATCACAATTTAGAGTCTGAATCCCCATTAAATTCTTTGTAAAGGACATAAATCTTTAACTCCAAATCCTAATTTTGTCTTTATGAAAAAATGGATACTTCCCATAACCCTTTTATTGCTTTTTGTAGTTGAAATTCTGGGCATTTATTTTATCATGCCATTTCCGGGTAGTCAGTATGATAATACTATTGGAATTGCATGGTTCTTTCACAAAAATTTGATCTGGATAAGAATACTTTTTCTTTCCATAGTGTTATGGCAAGTATATAGATTGATATTAAATAAAAAATATTGGCGTTTAAGTTTTTCCATTCTTTTCCTCTGCCTATATTCCCTCATAGCCTTGTTTATAAATTTCAAAATGAATGCAGATATGATGTTCTATCAGCCGGAAAATAAAATATTTCTTTCAGCTGCGGGAAACAAAGTCTCTCAGGAAAAATTAGTAATGGGAGTGGAAATAAATGGTGAAGCAAAGGCATATCCCATAGAAATAATAGGATATCATCATCAGGTGCGTGATATAATCGGTGGGAAAGAAGTTATGGTAACCTATTGCACGGTTTGCAGAACGGGTCGTGTTTTTGAGCCTGTAATTAATGGCAAAACAGAAAATTTCCGATTGGTAGGAATGGATCATTTTAATGCCATGTTTGAGGATGAAAATACCGGAAGCTGGTGGCGGCAGGCAACAGGGGAGGCAATTACAGGTGAACTGAAAGGCACAAAACTCAACGAAATATTTTCTGAACAAATGACCTTAGCAGCCTGGACAAGAAAATATCCGCAAACAAAAACCATGCAGCCGGATACTTTGTTTTTAAAACAATATAAAGATCTTGCAGGATTTGATGACGGTACTATAGATAGTGATCTTGAGCGCAGAGATGAAAATGTTTTCCAAATTAAATCATGGGTGGTTGCAATTAATATCAATTCAAATTCAAAAGCATACGATTGGAACCAATTGCTTGCGAATAAAATAATTAATGATGAATTTGAAAATACAGCTGTTTTAGTTGTTATAGAAAATGACAAAAACTCTTTTCATGTTTGGAGCAGAAAGGTAGACAATGAGACCTTGTTTTTTGTATCGGATGAATCTGGTAATAATCTCCGCGACAGCAATACCAATTCATTATGGAATTATGATGGGGTTTGTATTGAAGGTGCTTTAATTGGTAAACAATTGGTTCCGATAAAATCATCACAGGAATTTTATCACGCCTGGAAACAATTTAATCCGGGAGGAGTAGAGTATACTAAATAGTATCGAATTAAAAAGCTACTTACCGGTCAGCAATTCCTGATAACTATCTGCATTTACCGGGTCTAATCTAATTAAATAGGATATCCCCTTCGCTTTTTCCGCAGGTGCTGCTTTTGAATAAATACCGAGTAATTCATCACTTTTAGCACTGAAAAATAATTGCATCACCATACTGTTCGGCTGCGTGCGATTTACATTATCTAAAGTTTGAAGCGCTTTTGTAATTGTGGAAACAGGTTTTAACTGGTCGTTATACATATTATCAAGTCCCTGACGATGATATTGATAAAATACATCGCGCACAACGGAAAATTTTGCATCCATTAAATTATTAATATACCAATATCTGTTTCTGGTTCCGTCGTAACTTTTCCAACCTTTTGCATCGCTATTAGAAGCCTGATTAACGATGGTCTGAGCTTTTAAAAAATATTTATCTCCACCCTTTAGTGCAAAGGAATCGTAATCCAAACCAATAATAATATAGGCATAATAAGCCAACATTGCTGTCAGATTATTGGTGTATTGATTTTCATTGAATTCCAAAGGTTGATATTCGGAATATATAAATTCAAAATCCTTATCCTGAAAATTAAACAAAGTGGAATTATAATCAGAACCAAAAACCGGTCGGCGAGAAACTATGCTCGTTTGAGCTCTGAATTTATCACTGGCAAGTTCTTCTGTAATGGAAATTAATATCTGACATTCAATTCTTTCTTCCGGTAAAAAAGCATCATCCGTCCATTTACGTGTATTCATGAATTCGAATATCGCAGTCTCTAATGTTTTAAATATTTTAGGATCAGTTTGTGTTACTTTTTCGGCATTAATTGTCACGGCACAATTAATTTCCTGTGCAAACAATTGCGACCCGAAAAAAACAATAGATATGATTAAAATTATTTTACGCATGGGTCATTTTTATAATTTGGTTAACAATATCCTGAGCTACCTCTTTTTTACTCTTCAATTCAAAGTTAATCAGATTTTTATTCTTGTCCAATATTGATATTTTGTTCGAATCGTGCTGAAATCCTGCCCCTGCGTCCTCCAGTGAATTCAAAATTATCATGTCGAGCTGTTTATCATGCAGTTTTTTTTCCGCATTTGCCAAAGCATCATTCGTTTCCAGTGCAAAACCTATCACCAGTTGAGTTGCATTCTTTATTAAAGCTATTTCCTTTAAAATATCAGGAGTTCTTTTAAGGTGCAAAACCATGCCGTTTTTATTTTCTGCGGTTTTTTTAATTTTTTCTGCCGCGGGATCCTCAGGAGTAAAATCGGCAACTGCCGCAGCTCCAATAAATATATCGCTAAGTGGGAATTGCTTTAAACTTATGTCATACATCTGTTTGGCATTGGAAACTGCAATCGTCTTTATTGAAATATCATTTGTTTTCACCTGAACAGGCCCATGAACAATTGTAACCTCTGCACCTGCATCTGCCAATGCCTCTGCTAAAGCAAAACCCATTTTCCCCGACGAATAATTTCCAATGAAACGAACCGGATCAATTGCTTCGTATGTTGGTCCGGCAGTTATTAATACTTTTTTACCGGCTAAAGGTTTTAAGGTAGTGGAAAAGTGTTTTTGTAGTTGAAGAATAATATTATCAGGTTCCGACATTCTGCCGTGTCCGAATAATCCGCTCGCTAATTCGCCGCTCTCGGGTTGCAGAATAATATTGCCATATTTAATTAATGTATCGATATTGTTTTTTGTCGCAGGGTGTTTCCACATATCCAGATCCATGGCAGGAGCGAGCATCACCTTACAGCGTGCAGATAAATAGGTTGCAAGTAAAAAATTATCCGCTATACCTGAAGCCATTTTTGCGATGGTATTAGCAGTTGCAGGTGCGATCAAAAAAATATCAGGCCATAATCCGGCTGATACATGATTATTCCAGGTACCATCAGCAGTATTATAAAAATCAACGGCAACAGGGTTTTTGGAAAGGGTGGAAAAAGTTAAGACCCCGATAAATGCTTGCGCATCCGGGGTCATAATTATTTTAACATCCGCACCTTCCTTAATTAATGATCTGGTAAGATAAGCGCATTTGTAGGCGGAAATTCCTCCGCACACTCCCAACAGAATTTTTTTGCCCGCTAAGGACATTATTTTGTTTCTTTTACTTCTTTTATTTCAGCAATTGGAACAGAAGTTTCACGTTCGCGCCAGTATAATTTCTCTTCTAAAAATTCATCCAAAGCCACAATTGTTGCCTTAGGTAATTTTTCATAGAATCTTGAGATCTCAATCTGTTCGCGGTTTTCAAACACTTCTTCCAAATTGTCCTGATGTGTTGCAAATTCCTCCAGTTTGCTGTGTAATTCTGTACGGATCAATTGCGTGATCTGCTCAGAACGTTTAGAGATCATATGAATTGATTGATAGATATTTCCGGAAACATTCTGGATATCTTTCAAACTTTGCACCTCAATTTGCGGTGATAATTGCGTATTAATTTTCTTTAGTGAACTCATTACAATCTATTTTATAAGTATTTATTTCGGTTAATGCTTTTTGTTTAAGATCCACACTTCTGTCGTACAATGATTTTGCCTGATCGGCTTTTTTGCTTTGGGGGTATTGAGAAATGTATTCCTGATAACTATCTATTGCTTTTTCATAACGTTCTTCTTTGCGGCATATCACACTTTGTCCTGCATAATTAAAATAACTGCTCACAATTTTGAACCCGATCTCTTCTGCATCCTTTGTATCGGGAAATTGCAGTAATACATTATTAAAGGTAATTGCTGCAGCCTGATAATCCTCGGTTGCATAATAAAGTTCCGCACTATAGATCAGTTTTTCTTCCAGTTTTGACCTCAGGGTATCCATATAGGCATTTGCCTGCGGAGACAATGAACTTGTGGGATAAACATCAATAAAATACTGAAATGACTCTATCGACTTATATGAATAGGTTTGATCCAGCTGGTATCGGGGAGCGGCGTCGTACATAGCTTTTGCACTCATATATAAGGTCTCTTCTGCCTCAGCTGAGAGCGGAAAAGTGACAAAAACCTGTTTAAACAGGGTGGCTGCTGAAAAAAAGTCACCCTGACCATAATAACAATATGCCATATAATACCGTATCTGTTTTTCCTCTGCCGTACCAATTCTAACCGTAAGCAACTGATCAAGTAGTGGAAGTGCACGGGCGTAGTCGCCTTTGTTGTAATATTCCTTCGCTTTTACATACTTTAGTTCAAAGTCGTCGCTCTTCAATATTTTATCATATTGACATCCGGTGAAAACTCCGAAAGAAAGTAGTATAATTGTGATGGCAATTACCCTTGTATTGTGCATAAGAGGCGCAAAGTTAATAAATATAAACGGTAAACGTAAGTATCGTATTTTTATTGAAAACTTAACAAAAATTTTTTAGACCAAGTTTAACGTAATATCTTTGCACACTTTTTACATTAAAACCAAATTTACGCTATGGATATTTTTGATAAATTACGGAAAGACAGAGGCCCTCTTGGTAAATGGAGCGATGTGGCACACGGTTATATGATGTTTCCGAAATTGGAAGGGGAGATAGGGCCACGTATGTTTTTCAGGGGAAAGGAGCGCATTACATGGAGTTTGAACAACTACCTTGGATTGGCAAATCATCCGGAAGTGAGAAAAGTGGATGCAGATGCGGCAGCGCAGTGGGGTATGGCATTTCCAATGGGAAGCCGCATGATGAGCGGAAACTCCGATCATCATGAACAATTGGAAAATGAATTGAGTGCTTTTGTTATGAAGGAAGATACTTTCCTGTTAAATTATGGTTATCAGGGTATCATGAGTGCCATAGATGCAATTTGTAACCGTCACGATGTGATCGTTTATGATGCGGAAAGTCATGCGTGTATAATTGATGGCGTGCGTTTACATCAGGGAAAAAGATTTGTTTATCGTCATAACGATATCGAAAACTGTGAAGTGCAGCTCAAACGGGCAACGGAATTGATACAGGGGACCCCCGGGGGGATTCTCGTGATAACGGAAGGTGTTTTCGGTATGGGTGGTGATCAGGGCAAACTGAAGGAAGTAGTTGAACTGAAAAAGAAATTTGATTTCCGTCTTTTGGTGGATGATGCACATGGTTTCGGAACTATGGGTGAAACTGGGGCAGGAACGGGAGAAGCACAGGGTTGTCAGGAGGGAATTGATCTATATTTTTCCACTTTTGCCAAATCAATGGCGAGTATCGGAGCATTTATTTCAGGTGAAAAAGCAGTAATCTGGAATTTGAGATATAATTTACGTTCACAGATATACGCAAAATCATTGCCGATGCCTATTGTGATCGGCAATTTAAAACGACTCGAATTATTGCGCAACAAACCGGAGTTGAAAGCTCAATTATGGGAAAACGTAAATAAATTACAGGAAGGTTTCCGCAGCAGAGGATTTGATCTTGGAAATACAAATAGTCCTGTAACTCCTGTATTTTTAAAGGTGAGTATTCCGGAAACGATCAACCTTGTAGTAGATCTTAGGGAAAACCACGGCATTTTCTGTTCGGCTGTTACCTATCCGGTAATTCCTAAAGGAATGCTGATGTTGAGGATAATTCCAACTTCATCACACAGCGATGAAGAAATTCGATTGACTTTGGAGGCTTTTGAAGCAATAAGAGAAAAAATTGAAAGTGGAGTGTATCTTCAACAAGAATTAGCCAAGGTTTAACTATCTTGAAGTTTTGTTTTATTCCTTATTTTATTTTTTACCACACAATTAAAATTATCTGTAATTGAACCTGCAGGTAATGGTAATTTTTGTAATTTTAAACACATATTATTTTATGAACATGCAACAAAAATTCAACCGGCTGAAATCCCTCATTAACCTTGCAGAAGAAGACATGCAAAAATTCACTACAAAAGGAAACAAAACCGCAGGAACGAGGCTGCGAAAATCGTTGCAGGATATGAAAGATATTTCTACAGAAATCAGGAAGGAAGTTTTGGAATCTCGAAAAATGAAAGTCTGAGGTAATTGATAATTGACAATTGATAATTGACAATGGGGATTAACGTGGGAGGGAAATTATAGTCTGAAAGAATTGATAATTGACAATTGATAATTGACAATGGGAAATAACTTGGGAGGAAAATTATAGTCATAAGGAATTGATAATTGATAACGGGGGTTAACGTGGGAGGAAAATCGTAGATATTATTGAAGGTTATATCATAATTTTAGTATTTTTATTTTAAATTTTATTGTGTTGAAGGGAAGTGTGGTGAGAGATAAGAGCATGTTATTTGCAATAGATATTGTAAATCTATGTAAGGAATTACAAGAGAAAAAGGAATTTATTATCTCCAAACAATTAATGCGCTCCGGGACTTCGATTGGGGCAATGATTCGAGAAGCAGAGCAAGCTGAAAGCACCAAAGATTTTATACATAAACTTTCCATCGCATTAAAAGAATCTCACGAAACTGAATATTGGCTGGAGTTACTTTTTAAAACAAATTATATTACAAAAGCAAAATATGACGAAATGTCAAAAAAGGCCGCCGAACTTATTCGCCTGCTGACAAGTATCATAAAGACATCAAAATTAAAACTCACCACTAAATAAAGAATAAATTTTCAAATATCAACTAGTTTTAATGGTTTATCAAAAGTTTCAATGGTAGATATAATTATCAATTATCAATTGTCAATTATCAATTAGTTTTAATGGTTTGACAAAAGCTTCAATGGTAGTAAATTATCAATTATCAATTATCAATTATCAATTCCTTCCCGATTTTTTGTTCAAGTTCAGAACTCACTTTCCACAACGGTAATCTCACTTTCTCTCCACAGACTCCAAGTTGTTTAAGTGCTGTTTTTACACCGGCGGGACTTCCTTCTTTAAAAATTAATTCGGTGAAATTGAGGAGGGCGCTGTGTAATTTATTTCCAGATATGAAATCCTGTTTCAAACTGAGGCGCACCATTTCGGTGAAGGGTTTGGGTAGCGCATTGGCAACTACGGAAATTACACCGTGCATTCCCAAGGCAATAAAAGGGAGGGTGATTGGATCATCACCGCTTATAATTAGAAAGTTTGAAGGTGCATCGCGGATTATTTTCATACACTGCATGAAATTTCCGCTTGCCTCTTTAATGGCGATAACGTTGTTGGCATCGGTAACAATTCTTATGGTAGTTTCTGCTTCCATATTAGAACTTGTGCGTCCCGGAACATTATATAATATAATGGGAAGCGAAACATTTTTATCTATCTCCAGATAATGTTGATATATGCCTTCCTGCGAGGGTTTATTATAATACGGAGATGCAATTAATACCGCATCAATATTATTTTCAGGGGTTTTGTCGGATGTATATTTTTTTATTGAGCGAATTATTTCTGCAGTATTGTTACCACCAAAACCACCAACTACAGGCACTCTTTTATTAGCGGTCTTAATAGTAAAATCAATAATCGAAAATCTTTCCTCCTCACTTAATGTTGCACTCTCCCCGGTTGTCCCCATGCTCACCAAATATTCCACTCCACCGGAAATTACATGTTCAATTAATTTTTCCAATCCCCCAAAATCAATGGTATCATCCTCATGAAAAGGCGTAACCAATGCAACTCCTGTTCCTTTAAATTTGTTTAGCAATTTGTAATTATAATTATGCATAAAGTTTTAATTAATCGTTAATTCTAAATTAGACACAGGAGAAAGAAAACAGGAAAAAAGGACAAAAAGCCCAAATGATTCCGTTATCCCGGCTGTTCAAATTGTCAATTGTCAATTGTCAATTGTCAATTTTTTCATCCTTTAATTCGGAGCGAAAAGCCCAAATGATTCCGTTATCCCGGCTGTTTAAAT
>JAYSYX010000196.1:0-1671 GCA_043727235.1 Bacteroidota bacterium | reverse complement strand
CATGACAGGAAGAGCATAGACCTTTTCCCTGAAAAACATTCAACCCATTAATTTCTTTAGCGGTTAACCTTGTCAAGTCGAAATCTTTAGGTCGAAACTTAGTATCGTGTGTTACTATAGAACACAAAAACTGTGTCATGGCTTCAGAGATCTTTTCCTTAGAGATAGCTGTGCTCCCATAGGCTTTTTGGAATAACTGAGGGTAATAGGATATTTTGGTCAGTTTATACTCGAGATCTTCAATATCCTCCAAACCCATTTCAATATGATTTACAACAGGCTGCAATACCATATCCTGTAAATTTGAAACCCGTGAATCCCAAAAATAACTGGATTGGGTCACAAGATTGATCAATGCAGGGGCTTGTCGTGAAGTTAATCGGCCATCGAAACCTACACTGGATTTCCTCGGATCGGCAAATCCATTTTCCTGTTTATGGCAAGAGGCGCAAGCTATATTATTCCTGAATGAAAGTTTTTTATCATAAAACAATACTCTTCCAAGCGTTGCTTTTGCATCAGTTATATCCTTTAGATCGGCAAGTGCCGTGATATTAAAAAACTTATCGTTGGGCAGATCATCGGGAATGCTATAATTAAATTCAATGGAAGGAAGAACGGGTTTTAGTTCTTTAGGTGCATCATTGTCTTTGTTACAACCACCCAGAATAAAAATAATTAATGCAAAAAGACAAATGATCGATTTATAATTAAATGCTTTCATTGGAATAAATTTTAATAATTAATAAATTCTATAAAATAATGAAATTGAGATAGGAGCGAAAAATTTTATATCACGATAAGCAAATTTCGATTTAACCCGGTTGAATTCAGGTAACAGCTCAAATTTTGTCTGATCTGTTTCCTCATATTGCTGATACCACACCCCACCGTCAAGGCCAATTCCAATGCGTTTTGCAACCTTAAAGCCTCCCCCATAATGTAATCCGGCTCCCCATGCCAATCCACCTTGTTCAATTGTTATTCTGTCGAATCCGGGTTCAAGTAATGTTTTTTCCCATTTTGCGCCATATTTTCCGGCAGGACCTGCATAAATACTTATTTTACGATTGTCTATAAAATAATGCAAAAGCGCAAGGTTACATTGCCAATTATAATTGTAATTAATTTCAGAATAATCGGTATTTCCTGAAATGGAATCAATGCCTGTTTGATTTGTTTTATAATAAATCGATCCACCAGCTCTTAAAGAAAATCTATGCTTTTTAACTATCAGGTAAAATTGATCCTGTAAAAACAGATCGTCAATGGAGGAATTGCTATTGACAGCACTAGCCAAAGGAGATGATATGTATCCTCCAATGATAATCTGAAGATGATGATTATGGTGTTTTGAATGTTTAATTTCTTTGTCTTGTAAGCTTTCTTGTGCCTGAATCGATGACGGGGATATTACACAATGGAGACCAATAACCAGAAGGATTGAAAGGATCTTATCCGTATGGAATGCAATGGACCACATATAATCTATGTTACAAAGAGGAAAGTAAAACTAAGGTATATTTTTAAAATATCCTATTTATTGTGGAATTTTCTTCTAATTATTTAAAGTAAAGATTAAATCTATAAAGATTTTTTTAAAAAATAATCTAATGCAATAAATAATTTAACTTATTTTTTTCAAATAATCATTATGGAATTTGAATTTTA
>JAYSYX010000195.1:0-1672 GCA_043727235.1 Bacteroidota bacterium | reverse complement strand
AAGAATTTCCGAGCCAGATTGCGCAGGTGGCCATGTGGCTGATGGACCACCAGATGAATGAACAGGCCAGTATAAATTTTGGTGAATATTATAAACGTATTCCTTTAAAAAAGAGCGCCACCATTGTACATGGCAATGCGTTGCGTACTGATTGGCAAAGCCTGATTCAGCCAAATCTTAGTGACCTTTGGAATAAGGATGAGGTGAACAAACTGCGGTATAATTATATTTTAGGCAATCCTCCATTTATTGGAAAAAAGGAACAAGATGTTCAACAGAAAGAAGATATGAATGTCATTTTTAGTGGCGTAAATGGCAGTGGGGTTTTGGATTATGTAACAGCTTGGTATATAAAAGCAGCGGCCTATATGGAAGGCGATTGTGACAACCAAACCAAAACTGCTTTTGTTAGCACTAATTCTATTTGCCAGGGAGAGCAGGTTGGGATTTTATGGAATGAATTATTTAATAAATATCATATAAAAATACATTTTGCCCATCGAACTTTTAAATGGGGGAATGAAGCAAAGGGGAATGCAGCAGTACATGTGGTAATTATTGGTTTTGCCAATTTTGATATAGTTGATAAAAAGATTTATGAATATGAAGACATTAAAGGTGAACCTCATGAAATTAAGGTAAGAAATGCTAATCCTTATTTAGTTGAAGGAAAAGATTTGTTTGTTCAAAATAGAAAAACCTCTATTTGTATTGTACCTGAAATGAATTATGGAAGTATGCCAATTGATGATGGTAACTTAATTTTGAGTGATGAGGAGTTTGAAGAATTGAGTTTGAAAGAAACAGAGGCTCTTAAGTTCATAAGGCCATATACAGGTGGTGAAGAATTTATTAATGCAAAAAAAAGATGGTGTATTTGGTTAGATAAAATCAATCCATCTGAATACAGAAGTATTAAATTTATTGCAGAAAGATTAGAATTGAATCGAAAATTTAGAATTGCAAGTAAAAGACCAGCAACAAATAAATTAGCAGAAAATCCTGGACTTTTTGGTGAGATTAGACAACCTATTTCTAATTATATTTTCATACCCAAAGTCTCCTCTGAAACAAGAAAATATCTTCCAATTGGAATATTAAAGCCTGAAATAATTAGTAGCGGCAGTTCCTTATTAATACCAAACGCAAATTTTTATTCTTTCGGTGTAATCACCTCTATAATGCATATGATATGGATGAAATATATATGTGGAAGAATGAAAAGTGATTTTCAATATTCTGCGAGCATTGTCTACAACAACTTCCCCTGGCCCGAAAACCCTTCAGAAAAACAAATAGAAACTGTGCAAAATGCAGCACAAGCCATATTAGATGCAAGAGCTGCATTTCAGAACCCCCCTTCGGAGCCTGTCCCGAATTCATTTCGGGAGGGCAGGGGGGCCTCCTTAGCCGATTTATACGACCCCAACACCATGCCGCCCATATTGGTAAAGGCACACCAGGCATTGGATAAGGCGGTGGATTTATGTTATCGCCCGCAACCTTTCATTAACGAGACCAAACGGATTGAGTTTTTATTTGAGTTGTATGATAAGTACACAGCGGGGTTGTTTGCAAAGGAGAAGAAAAAGAAATAAAAGGCAATGAGCAATATAAAATTATTTGAAAGCAAAAGAATACGCAGCCATTGGGATGCATCTGTAGAAAAATG
>JAYSYX010000194.1:0-10869 GCA_043727235.1 Bacteroidota bacterium | reverse complement strand
TTCTGAATAAAAATTATTTTTTCTTTTTTTCTCATCATAGCCTCAAATATCTGTATAGTAAAATAAAAAAATGTGATTAGTATGTTACAAAATGGGTAATAATGTATTTTTTTTCATCAATTCATAAAATTAACTTTACGTCACATACAATTGTCAAAACTAATATGAAACGCATACTACTCACACAGGCATTGCTGTTGACTTTTTTTATACAGTCAGCCACGGCTGAGATCTTCTGGGCTAGTAAGGTGATTTCCTACTCCACTCAGCTGGACCTTACTGCTTATAGCGCAAAACAGGTCTTAGGTCCTCCGTCACGTTTACCGAGTTTTGGAGATTGTGGTTGTGCCTGGTCTCCCTCTATGTCGGAAAATTATTTCGAAGAATATATCAGAGTTGGGTTTGAAAAACGAATGCGTGTATCACAAATAGTTATAAATGAAAGTTTTAACGCAGGTTCCATCAAAGCAATTTATTTATTTGATCAATACAATATTGCACATCTGGTATATGAAAGAAATGCATCAGACAGCAAATGGGTATTAGGACGTGTTTTCTCCTTAAACATTGCTACCACTGATTTTGCAACTAATGACCTTAAGTTGGTTTTAGATACAGAAAGTATAGATGGATACAATCAGATTGATGCAATTGGAATAGCTGAAGCTACGAGTTCCATTCCTACAGGAACTATTACTACAACAGATAAAATTGTTTTTAAAGGAAAATCACAAAACATGGGAGAGGTGGTTAATTCTTATGGAAGTGAAATTGCTCCTTTGGTCACACCTGAGGGGAAAACAATGTATTTTACCCGGAAAAATCATATTGAGAACAAAGGCACGATCATGAATGACGATATTTGGGTGAGCAACTATGATGGAGCAAATTGGTCAACTGCCGTGAATATTGATGGTCCTCTTAACAACGAAGCTAACAATTATGTGGTCGGATTATCGGAAAACGGTTCCATGCTTACTCTTGCCAATACATATGAATTTACAGGAAATTCACGAATGGGTATAGCACAAACCTGGAAAAACAATTATGGAGCCTGGGTTTTCCCTAGAAACCTTATAACACCGGGAATCATTACGCATAATTTTTTCGCAGAATATTTTATGAATGCAGACAGAGACGTGATGCTACTGTCGCTTGAGAGAGCAGATGGTCATGGATTGAAGGATATTTATGTGAGTTTCAGCGATAACCAGATAGAATGGAGCGATCCTGTAAATTTAGGCAAGCACATCAACACTGCCTCAAATGAAATGGCCCCTTTTTTAGCCCCGGATGGCAGGACAATGTTTTTTTCTTCAAATGGTTTACCGGGATATGGCGATCAGGATGTATACGTTACAGTGCGCTTAGATGAAACTTGGAAAAATTGGACAGCACCTGAAAATTTAGGAACGTTTGTGAATACCAAGGGTTTCGAAGCGTATTTTACATTTCCTGATACGTCAGATTATGCTTATTTTTCCTCTACAGGCAGCGATATGCTGAATGCAGACATCATGAGAATACCGCTCAAGGATGTAATAGAAGCTGAAGATTCCATGATTGCTGAAATTCTTATAGATAATATGATTATATCAGAGGATGACGAGGTTGTGCTTTTTGAGGAAGAGATATATGTACCTGGAAAAGAGGAGTTAACAGTTTCGTTATCGAATGAAATTCTTTTGTTTGGAACTGTTTATGATGCTACCACCGATATCGCTATAAATGCTGATCTCACCTTCATCCTGACAGATTATGAAACGGAGCCTGTAATACTTTCAACACTCAATAATAATTATAGATTAAAGGTTACCGATAGTGTTAATTATAAGGTTACGATCATTCGGGAAGGATACTTACCACTTGAAACTACCATAAATATTGAAGATTTCAGGACACAAAAAGTAAAACGTGTCGATTTCAGGATAACACCTTTAAGAAAAGGAGAAAAGATCATTCTCGACAACGTCTATTTTGATGCAAACAAATCAGTGATAAAATTCGAATCCTTTGAGGAAATGAACAGATTATATGATTTCCTTAAGGCTAATCCGGGTAGTAAAATCGAAATTGGTGGTCATACGAATGGATTGTGTACAGAAACCTATTGCGAAAAACTCAGTTTAAACCGTGCAAATGCTGTAAGGGAATATCTGATTGGCAAAGGAATAGATGGAAATAGAATCACTACTTTTGGATACGGGTCTAAAGAACCAATAGATACAAACGATACACAGGAAGGCAGAAAACGCAATCAGAGAGTGGAGATCACATTCAAATAAAATTGCTACATTTAGGGCAATGAGGGGATTTTGGTTATTATTGTTGATCGTTTTTGCAAATTCCGTTTACGGTCAGCAAATTATTTGGGCAGAATCGGTTATAAGTTTCTCCTCCCAAAAAAGTGAAAAAGCCTTTTCTGCAAATCAATCGATTGGCAAACCAAGTAAATATCCAAATCCCGGACATACAACCTGCGCATGGTCACCGGAGTATTCAGACCTGAGAATTTCTGAATTTATTGAGGTTTCCTTCTCAGAATCCATCATAGCAAAACAAATTGCCGTTGTAGAAAATATTAATTCAGGCCATATTCAAAGTATTTATGTTTATGATGAAAAACGTAAGGAGCGTTTGATCTATAAAAGAGAGGGCGGGATTATTAATGGTGGAGGTCGTCTATTTATCCTTTCTATAAAAGAAAATTTAGATCAGGTGAAAAGTGTAAAGTTGATTATGGACAAACCTGAAACACTTAATACTTACCAGATTGATGCAATTGGTATTTCTTCATCATCAGCTGCATTAAAAGTTGAACTGAATGAATTAACTGACAGCCTGAATTATAAAGCAGAATCTCTGGGGCCAAACGTAAATTCGGGTTTCGATGAGGTTTATCCCATTATCGCACCTGATGGGCGGACACTTTATTTCGACAGAAAATTGCATCCTGAAAATATTGGAGATAAGAAAAATGATGATATATGGGTATCAATTTTTTCAGGCTTTAAATGGGAACCGGCGATCAATATTGGTCCTCCGCTCAATAATAATAACCACAATTTTCTTTGCTCTATTTCTCCCGATGGAAATACAGCTTTGGTCGGTAGCGATTATGCAAATCCTCTTGCTGAAGATCCGGGTGTCTCTTTAACCTATAATACCGGGAAAGGATGGTCACAACCGGTTGGCATCAGGATAAAAGAATTCAGGAACCTCAACCAATACAATGAATTTACACTGGCCGCTGACGGGACCACATTAATAATGTCCTCAGAAACATTAGAAGGATATGGGTTACTCGATCTTTATGTAAGTTTCCTACTTCCTGATGAAAGTTTTTCAAAACCGATCAATTTGGGACCTGCCCTGAATACCGCAGGAAACGAAATGACTCCATTTCTTGCTGCAGATGGGAAAACACTTTATTTTTCCTCAACAGGATTTCCAGGGTATGGTTTTCAAGATGTGTATATGAGCCGTAGAATGGATAATACCTGGACAAACTGGAGCGAACCCCTCAATTTGGGCAAATCAGTTAACAGTCCTGAATGGGAGGCATACTATACGATTGATGCATTTGGCGAATATGCTTATTTTTCCACAGGAAATACGGGCGGATCAAATTTGGATATCTTCAGAATTAAACTTCCTCCCAAAGCAAAACCGGATAATATTTTATGGTTGAAAGGTATAGTAAGCGATAGGATAACAAACATTACAATACCTGCTAAAATTATTTATTCAGGAATCGCAGATAGTATTTCGAGAGGAATTTCATATACTTCTCCAAAGGATGGATATGCAATAATTTTACCGCAACTGGATACCTATAACGTAACCATTAGTGCTGAAGGGTATTACACCGCGGATACTTTGCTCATAATTAACACCTTGAATCGTTTTAGCGAGATAAAGCAGAATTTCACTCTTATTCCAAAACAAACAGGTGTAATAATTGAAATGCGCGACATTTTATTCGGCATAAATAGTAGTGTCCTGGAGGACACCTCTTTTGCTGAACTTAATAAAGTTGTCAAGTTCTTACAACATAATCCAGGGGTTGAGATTGAAGTAAGAGGGCATACCAACAGTTTATGCGACGATAGTTATTGTCTTACCCTATCCTCAAAAAGGGCTAAATCAGTAATGGAATACTTCATTTCGAAAGGAATTCCGGCTGCAAGATTAACTTTTAAAGGCTTCGGAAAAACCATTCCATTAGCAGACAACAAAACCCCTGCTGGAAGGCAGATAAATCAGCGTGTAGAATTTATGATCATTAAAGCGGAATAGGCCTGATAGACAAAATAGAAGGGTCAAATAAAATCAATCCTCCACCTCTATTTTATTACTATATTTTTTTACAACCGACTCCACATCCCACATCCAACCAAACCTATCCTTGATTACTCCTTTTCTGATTCCCCACATTTCGTGTTTAAGCCAATTCGATATCTTTCGATCTTCCACAGGTGGTAATTCATAGGCAATATCCTTGTACCCAATAACTCCAATGGGTGCAACAGTTGCCGCAGTTCCGGTGCCAAAGGCGTCGAGAAGGCGTGCCGATCTTTGTGCATTCAACAATTCATCTATGGTAACATCTCTGATCTCCACCTTATAACCTGCTTCTTTTAACAGTGTTATACAGGAATCACGTGTAACACCCTTTAATATTGTTCCTTCATCGGTTGGAATGGTGATTACAGTATCATCAATTTGAATGAATATATTCATTGTACCTATTTCCTGCAAACGATTGTGTGTAACTCCGTCGATCCACAACATCTGATCATAACCCTTTTCCCTGATCGCTTTGAGGGGCATCATAGTTGCGGCATAATTACCTGAAGCTTTTACAGCACCTGTTCCACCAGGAAAAGCCCTGATATATTCTTCCTGCATGTAAACACGAACGGGTTTTTGGTAATATTTTGACACGGGACAACAAAAAATGACAAACTTAAAGGTATCAGAAGGTTTAATTCCTACGTAATCGTCGGTGGCAAATATGAATGGACGAATATACATGGAGCCATCATCGGTATCAGGGATCCAATTTTGTTCTATTTCCACCAAATTAAAGATTGCTTTTATGAAAAGTTCTTCCGGGATTTCAGGAATTGCCATCCTGACGCAGGATTCGTTGATTCTTTTCCAATTCATATCAGGTCGGAAAACACCGGCTTTTCCTTCCTGATTTTTGAAGGCTTTCATGCCCTCAAAAATTGCCTGCCCATAATGCAAGGCCGACGTCGCAGGATGCAGTTGCAGGCTTGAAATGGGTTGAATAACACAATTCTGCCATTTCCCATCGATATAATCTGCCACAAACATGTGATCAGTAAATACCTTACCAAATTGAAGATTTTCAAAATCAACGGAATTTATATGTGAAACTGAGGATATTTGGATGTCAATTTCGAAGGATGAATTTTCTGCAACTTTCATATGTTGAAAAACTTGGTTTTTTTACAGATAAAGGATTAATAAATTTACAATAATTTTCTAGTTGTCAAAAGATGCCTGATAAAATCGAATTTCCAGCAGCAATAGTAGACGAAACAGTATATCTGATCCCGTCTCCTGCAAAACTAACAATATCGGCAATTAATGCCAATCTAAATCCAATAAATCTGTCAAAGAGCAATGGCACTGTCATCATGTTCTCCTCGGTTGATGGTAAAGATATTGGTGAAGAGGCCTTGGAATCAATAAAAAAACTCGTTGTAGCTGTTAGGTTGAATTCTGATGAAACAATATTAATCAAAAATCAAAATGGACGATCTTATGATTTTAATACCCTCAGGTCCAACTTTGCTTTTTCAAAACTCATTTGTTTTGGAATTCTACCCCAAAATATGGGTTTACATCTTAAATTTAGAAATCATATCTACTTCAAATTCAACAATCTAGATATGATTATGTGCGATAATATAGAAGGTATGGAAAAAACTACACGCGCCTTGTTGTGGAATCAATTAAAGATGATGTATAACATTTGAACTATGCGATTAGTGTTTGCTACAGCAAATAAAAACAAGATTAAGGAGGTGAAAACCTTGTTGCCTGAATCTATGGAAATATTGAGTTTGAGTGATATTGGCTGCACGGAAGAAATTCCTGAGACACATTTCACTATTCAGGAAAATTCGAAAGAAAAGGCGCAATTTATCTTTGAAAAGTATGGTTGTAACTGCTTTTCAGAGGATAGTGGCCTGGAAGTTTTCGCTTTGAACGGCGAACCGGGTGTTTTTTCTGCACATTACTCAGGAAGCAGAGACCCGATACAGAATATGAACCTTTTGTTATTAAATCTGCGCAATATCGATGACCGGAGAGCCCAATTTAAAACAGTATTTACTCTTGTAATTGAAAACACCTACAACCAATTTACAGGAATTGTGACGGGCAAAATAGTTGATTCTCCTATGGGTTCAAACGGATTTGGTTATGATCCCGTTTTTATACCGGATGGCTCTGTACAAACATTTGGCCAAATGGATTCCGACCAGAAAACCTCAATAAGTCACAGGGCAATTGCCTTTAAATTGCTGACACAATATCTTTATGAAAATTTTTGAATTACAGAATAAATAATTAACTTACCGCGCATTAGAAAAAGTTTAACAGCCATTTTAAACTAATTTATGAGACAAATAAATTTACCCGCTACCTTTAACGACGAACATCTGATTCGAGAATCTGCCAAGGGCAATCGGGTCTTCCAAAAAATGCTCTACGATCGTTTTGCTCCTAAAATGTTTGGAGTTTGTATGCGTTACGCCCCCGATTATCAGATCGCAGAGGATATTTTACAAGAAGGATTTGTTAAGGCATTTAAAAATTTGGACAGATTTCGATTTGAAGGTAGTTTTGAAGGATGGCTAAGGAAAATTATGGTGAATACTGCCATAGAAATGCACAGAAGAAAAAATTTATTATATCCCATTGTTGACGTTGAAAACACGGAGGTGGAATTTGTTGATGAAAGCGTTCTAAACAAGCTGGCAGTAGATGATCTGATGAATATGATCGCCGCTCTTTCACCTGGTTATAGGACTGTTTTCAGTCTTTATGCAATAGAAGGATTTTCACATAAAGAAATAGCCGAGCAACTAAACATCAGTGAAGGTACATCTAAGAGTCAATTGGCACGTGCCCGGTACATTTTAATGGAAATGGTCGAACAACGCACAGGTCTGAAACGCAAAGCAAGTGGACAATAAACATCATATTGACCAATTATTTCGCGGAGTATTTGAAAAATATGAGTTGAAGCCTTCATCCGATGTTTGGAATCGCATCGAAAATGAGCTAGACCACACACACAAAACTCCCGCAAACATACCCTATTCAAGGTATGCAGCTCTACTATTTATTTTTGTGAGCCTTTGTTTCATAGCTATTCCTGTGAATAATAAGAACACTATTTCACAAATCAGGAATTTCACCGAAAATCCTGTGGTCCAGGAATTTGTTGCTACCGAATCCATCCTGCCTATATCTACCGAAAGAATTACTTCAAAGGAAGTAGCACCTGTTCAGATCGCAAAGGCAAACACTAACACCCGACCTGAGCAGACTGAAAATACGAATACAATAAATTCCATAATTGCCTCAAATATTAAATCGCATGTGCAAACTGCTGATTTTATTTATCCTCCGGCATTTATGGACGAGGAGGAGGAGCTTTCTGCTGAAAACAGTGATATTATTGACAGGATCTACAATTCAGATGTTTCTATACCACTTTTCTCCTATGATCAAATTGAAAGTGAAGAAGAAGAGGAAGCAGTTGCATTTCAATCTAAATCTGTATTCAGTAACCTCAAAGATTTTGACATGCGTGGAATGTATATTGGTATAAGCGGAAGTTACAATCAAACATCTATTCTTGAATATGGGAATTTTTTCAAAGAAGAAAGACCTATTCAACCTTCCTTAAAATTCGGAACATCCAAGGGATTTGTATTAGGATATAATTTCTCCAATAAATTTGGGATTCAAGCGGAATATATTTACAACTCTATTCAGGGTCAGAATTATGTAATGTCGGAAGAAGGTGATATAGTTCAAAAGTCGCTTTCCCTGAGTTATGATCTTATTCCGGTAACAGCAAAAATTAAAGTTGGACGCATTTCCGATCTTACCAATAAACCTGTAATTCTAAATTATTCAGTAGGTGCACAGTACGGAATGTTGAAGTCCTATAGATTGCCACAGGATAAACGTTATGAAACTGACGAAAAAGTATTTAAGGAGGACGAGATCTCCCTTGTTTTAGGATTGGATTATGATGTTTATATACAGGATAACCTTTATATTTCTGCAGGAGCACGCGGAACAATTTCAAACGATATATCACTCCACGACGAACCATTGACCGATAATGCCAAACGAAATTTCGTATTTGGTCTGAGAGGTAGTCTTAATTATGTGTTTCGATAACTGCACTCTAATTACATTCTGATTTACTGAATTATCTTTACCGAATTATGAAGCGGATGAAGTGCTTTTTATTCATAGCTACTTTTTTGGTATTTGCGAATTCCTCTTTTGGAGCTCGAATAGAAGGCATCGTCAGCAATGAAAAAAATGAGCCTCTCCCCTTTTGCAATGTATATGTTAAAAACAATAATTATGCTTTTGCAACCAATGAAGATGGTTTTTATAGTTTTGAAATTGGAACAGGCGACTATATAATTGTATTTCAGTACATAGGTTATACAAAACAGGAGATTGCAGTTTCCGTCCTCAACCAAAATATATCGCTGAACGTAGTTTTGTTGGTGGAAGCAACTGCATTGCAGGAGGTGGTGATCAGATCGGACAAGGAAGATCCTGCGTATGCAATTATGAGAAATGCCATTAAGAACAGATCTCAACATTTAAAAGAAATTTCCACTTTCTCCTGCGAGGTATATATCAAAGGGCTTCAAAAATTTACGGAAGCTCCCGATAAAATTTTAGGTGTTGAATTAAATACGATATTGGATGTTGATACAAATAATACCGGTATTATTTATTTATCAGAATCAGTGTCTGATTTTCATTTTCAATATCCCGATAAAACAAGGGAGATCATGAAAGCTTCTATTGTAAGCGGTAATGATCAAAGTTTCAGTTGGAATGATGCAGCAAGCATGGAGATGAATTTTTATGAAAATCTGGAAACGCTCGAAGGATTTTCACAACGAGGATTTGTTTCTCCTGTTGCTGATAATGCAATGTTCTTTTATGAATATAAATTGCTGAGCAGTGTTTTCGACAACAATTGGGAAATTTATAAGATACAGGTAATTCCAAAACGTAAGACAGATCCTGTTTATACGGGAAACATTTATATAACGGAAGACGATTTTCATATTTGCGGAATACAACTTGAACTGAGAAAGGAAAACGGTCTGGAGTTTATCGATACCTTTAAAGTGGAACAAGAATTTTATTATGCTGATAAGGAACACCTCACCCTTCTATCGAACAAATTCAATTTTAATTATTCCATTTTTGGTATAAAAGGCAACGGTTTTTTTCATGCTTTCTATAAGGACTATACCATTAACCCCATATTTCCAAAAAATTTCTTTTCTGCAGAAGTCACAAGAATAGAGGAAAATTCAAATAAAAAAGATTCCATTTATTGGAGCAATAGCCGGCCGATCAGATTAACTACTGAAGAACTCATCGATTATCGCAAAAAAGATTCCCTCCAAATATTAAAGGAAACACCTGCATACCAGGATTCCGTTGATAGAATTTTTAATAAATTTTCAGCGGGAGATCTTTTAAGTGGATATAATTTCAGAAGATCCGGTTCTGACATTTTTATGAGTACTAATCCATTACCGGATATATTGCAATTTAATACCGTTGAAGGGTATGTAGTAAACCTTAAGGTCAGGATCTCAAAAGGCTGGGATTCCAAAAAGCTATTGACATTTATTCCGAACGTACGTTATGCAATTGGCGCGGATAAAATATTTGCAAATGGAAGCGCCTCTTATATGTTTGATCAATTCACAAGGTCTACTATATCATTAAAAGGTGGAAGCAATGTATTTCAATTTAATGAAATAGGAATTATTCCAATAGTAAATTCTTTTTACAGTTTATTGGCGGAGGAAAATTATTTAAAGATATATCGTTCGCAGTATATTGAAGCAGAATATTCCAGAGAGTTGTTTAATGGATTTTATGTTGCCTTCAATACAGGTTTTCATGCAAGAACTTATCTGAACAATCTTATGAATGCAGAATCATGGGTCGATTTTTCTGATAAAAATTATACACCAAATTATTTTCCTTTTTCCGAAATACCACTTAGTGCAGAAATGCCTTCCAGAATTACGTCAGGCATTTCTATAAGGTATCAGATAAAACAACAATATATAATGCAACCCGATGAAAAATTTATTCTGGATTCCAAATATCCGCGTCTTGAATTAAATTATCAAAAGGCTTTTAATAATATCGTAGATAATTCGGTGCGATATGACAAGATAGAATTCAGCATTCAGGATAATATCAAATTGGGTTTGGCAGGAAATTTACAATACCATACAAGCTCGGGTTTACTTTTTAATTCTAAAGATCTAACTGCAGCCGACAAATTTAATTTTGCCGGAAATGAAACTATAATCAGCAGATTATCCATCGAAAGTTATTTACTTCTACCCTATTATTTTGCCCTGTCGGATGAATATTATTATGCGGCACATTTACAATGGCATACAGAAGGATTTTTGTTCAGGAAATTGCCTTTGTTTAAACAGTTAAAATTGGAACCTGTATTTACAGCGCAATATCTGCAAAGTGATACCGTCAATAATTATTTTGAAGTTGCTGCCGGTATAGAACATA
>JAYSYX010000193.1:0-4064 GCA_043727235.1 Bacteroidota bacterium | reverse complement strand
GTTTAGTCCCTTAACATCTCTCACCCTTTTCCCCTATTTAAATTGCTAAAATCTTAAATTTGTCAAATAACGTTTTATAATTTTGTAAACATACGAGTCCCTTCGGTGACTCTGTGGGGAAATCGAATGGGAGTAATCGGTAATAATTTAGTTAGCCTCAAATAAATAGTAAATTTAATTTTGAAATATTCGGACTGGCGGATGTCGAGAAGCAGATATCTTTGCCTGCAGAAATTCGCCACAGAGTTACCGAAGGAACTCTGTGGACGGTTGAAAGTTGTTGTTTGTTAATTACTTACTAGTTTAATTTTCGTCCCCGTCTTCAAAGTCTCATTATCCGACAATCCATTCAACTCACGTATTTTTTCAACACTATTTGTTGGATATTTTTGGGCTATTCCCCATAAGGTGTCGCCGGGTTTAACGGTGTAATAAATTACTTCGTTGTCTACTTTCTTTTCGGCAGGTGCTGAACTTATGAGTTGGATATTTGTTAATTTTTGTTTTTCAGATAAGGTCATTTTATTTATCTGTGCATATTGATCTTCATGTGCTGCTGTAACCTGCAATTTTAATTTTTGTCCGGAAACAATTTTGGTGGAAGATAAACCATTCCACTTTTTAATTTCAGGAACTGTACAGTCGAACCAATCGGAAATATAACCGAGGTTATCACCCTTTTTAACGGTGTAACTAACCGTTACAATGTCACCCGGATTTGTATTTTCTTTTGTTGCGTTTGCTGTGGTATTTGTATCTGTTGTTTTTGCAGCAGTAGTTGTCGTTTTATTTTTTGATGCATTTACAGCCTCTACATTTTTAGCAAGTGTTTCTGATTTAGATAATTCTTTTTTCTCCAATGATGCATACAAAGAATCTTTATTTGCATAAAACATTGCCACCGATTTCATAGGTAAACGCAATGGATATGGAACGGGTGCTCCCGGAATTGTTTTTGTTTTTAATGCGGGATTATTTAATGCAATTTCATCAGCCGTTAATCCCACATAAGCAGCCATTTGATCTATGGTCATTTTATGGGTGATCATAATGGTATCTGCAAGATTATAATCGTATCCAAAAGCTACGGGACGAATATTGTGTTCTTTGTGATATTCGAAAACATAGGTTGCAGCTATAAAGGCCGGAACATATCCTCGGGTTTCTTTTGGCAAATAGGTCTCAATATCCCAAAATGTTTTGTCACCGCCGCCTGCTTTGCGTAATGCTTTATTCACATTTCCGGGACCACAGTTATAAGCGGCAATTGCCAAAAACCAATCGTCATAAATATCGTGTAATTGTTTAAGGTATTTTACTGCTGCAATGGTTGCCAATTGCGGGTCACGGCGCTCATCAACATAGGTATCAATTTGTAAACCCATCAATTTTCCGGTGCCATACATAAACTGCCATAAACCTGTTGCTCCAGCCTTGGAAACAGCGTGCGTATTTAATGCCGATTCAATTATTGCAAGATATTTAAGTTCGATAGGCATGTTATTTCTGTCGAGTTCAGCTTCAAACATTGGGAAATAAGTTTGGCTAAGTCCCAACATATTGGAAACCTGTCCGCGGCGGCGCATACAATACAGGTCCAGAAAACCCTGAACGGATTTGTTGTAAGTATATGGAATTGAGGAGTTTATTTTAGCTATGCGTTCTGCATACACTTCAGGCGTAAACCTGGGAGTATCGGTAGAAGCATATCCTAAAAGATCGTAATCTTTTTCGTTGAACTTCCACGCCGGATTTGTGGAATAAAAACTTTCAAACATGGAGTCCAAAGAGTTGACACTCGCACTGGTTGAGTTCAACGTCAATTGATCGTTGGAGGAAGAATTAGAGACTTGTGCTTTCGCTACCCCTGCAAGCAAAAGGCATAATACGGTAATCCTGATGTAGTGCATAGTTAATTCCCTGTAAATTTTAGTTAGGCTATTGGTAAAGGCTATAAAACTATAAAATTAAAAAAATATTGTGCTCAAACACAATAAAACCTTATCAACACCCAATATTTAATAATTTTTAAGAATGTGCGATGTCACAGACATGAGGAGGTCTTCTCTAAAGTTATTTGCCATAAGCTGTGCGCCAAATGGCATTCCATTGCTATGTCTAAATAAAGGGACAGTTATAGCAGGGAGGCCTGTGATATTTGCCTGAACGGTAAAAATATCAGCCAAATACATCTCGATCGGGTCAGTTGTTTTTTCTCCGAGTTTGAAAGCGGTGGTTGGTGTGGTGGGTAAAAGTATCAGGTCGTATTCGGATAATGTCTTAACTGTGTCGTCACGAATTATCCTTCTTACCTTCTGTGCTTTAGTATAGTAGGCATCATAATAACCCGAACTGAGAACAAAGGTTCCAAGCATGATCCGGCGCTGGACCTCTTTTCCAAAGCCTGCCGACCTGGATTTTTTTATAACTGTCTCCATATCAGCCGCATGCATGTCACGAAACCCGTAATGTATGCCGGAAAAACGACTTAAATTAGAGCTGGCTTCAGCGGTGGTAAGTACGTAATAGGTCGGAACCAGGTAATCGAGTGACTTGAGGTCTTGTGGCTCAACTGTATGCCCTTCTGCACGAAGTTGCTCTATCAATTTATACAAAGCTGAGCTGATCTCGGGGTCAATTTTAGGATTATCGAGCGTTTGTGGGTAATAGGCGATTTTAAGTTTTTTTACAGGAACATCCTCACTGTAATGTTGCGGTTTGTGGGTGGAAGAAGTGCTGTCGTTGGCATCAAAACCGGCCATCACCTCCATCATCATTTGCATATCCTCAATATTATTGGTAATAGGACCGATCTGGTCGAAAGACGAGGCAAAGGCAACCAAACCGTAGCGCGATAAGCGTCCATAAGTTGGTTTCAAGCCAATTGTTCCGCAAAAAGCTGCGGGCTGTCGAATAGAACCGCCGGTTTCAGAACCCAGACTCGCCATACAAAGTCCGGCTTGCACTGCAACGGCCGATCCGCCGCTACTTCCCCCAGAAACCCTTGTATTGTCCATGTCGTTCAACACTGGCCCGAAAGCAGAGTTCTCATTGCTGGAACCCATGGCAAATTCGTCACAATTGCAACGGCCAATAATAATTGCATCTTCTTTAAGCAGACGCTCAATTACCGTTGCATTATATAATGATTCAAAATCGTCGAGAATTTTGGAGGATGCGGTGAGTTTTTTACCTTTTATAGCGATAACATCCTTAACACCTATAACCATCCCGAATAACTTCCCCAGAGGTTTTTGGGAGATTATCCTGGCATCTATTTCATCGGCACTTTGCAGTGCATCATGTTCAAATAATTCGAGAAAAGCGTTGAGGTGTTTTTTATCCTTGTTTTGTTGAATATAATGCTCCACAACCTGCCTGAGGGTAATTTTACCCGCACACAAATCAGCCTGAACATTCCTTAAACCGGATTGTAATAACGCGCCTGGATCGAAACTCATGGAAGCAGGGAGATAAATTATTTATCTTCAGTCTTCTTAGGTTCGTCATTAACGCCTTCGCGTATTTCGCGGCTAACGTTGTTCTTAGCATCGTTAAATTCGCGAATTCCTTTGCCGATGCCACGCATCAGCTCCGGAATTTTCTTTCCGCCAAAAAGTAGTAAAATAGCTAAAACGATTATTATCCATTCCATTCCGCTAGGCATTGCAAGTAATAACACAGTATTCATTTCTTGAACAATTTGATTATTATAACAAAGGTAGCTGTTTTTTTATAAGCGAAAACCACCTTTCACAAATTTATTTGCTGATCCACAGGGCAGGATCCAGAATTACCGTGTTTTTCCATATTTCCAGATGCACTTCTGTTTTTCCTTCCTCGGGATCTTCCCATGCCGTGCCTATCTTTTGTTTAGTGGTGATCTTATCACCGGCCTTAACAGTAACCTCAGCAATATTGGTATAAACGGAATAATATTCTCCGTGTTTTATGATCACACCTTTCTGAAATGCCGGGTTAAAAATGATATTTACCACCTCTCCGTCAAAAACTGCTCTTACTGCCGATCCTTCCGCTGTAGCAATATCAATTCCATTATTTTC
>JAYSYX010000192.1:0-1683 GCA_043727235.1 Bacteroidota bacterium | reverse complement strand
GATCCTTTCTGTAAATTATGGTATTGGTATTTTTAAATAATTTTAATTTCTCCTTTGTTTTTTCTTTTTCATCTGTAAATCCTTCGTTATGTGTTTTTGTGATATTTGTAATTATACCGATATCAGGACGAATAATAATTTCCAATGCATCCATTTCAGCTGGCAAAGAAATGCCTGCCTCAAAAATGGCCAATTCGTTTTTTTCGTCCATCACCCAAACACTCAATGGAACTCCAATTTGTGAATTATAACTTTTTGGACTTCTTACAATGTCGAATTCAATTTTTAATAAATGATATAACCATTCTTTAACAATGGTTTTTCCATTACTTCCTGTTATTCCAACTATCGGAATAGAAAATTTACCTCTATGAAATGACGCTAATTTTTGAATTGCAGTGATGGAATTCTCAACCAATAAATAATTGCAATCTGAAAAGGTTTGGTCGGGAATATGCTCAACCACGAAATTTTTAACACCCTTTTCATATGCTTGTGCAATGTACCTGTGTCCGTCTAATTGTTTGCCACTGATGGCAAAAAACAGAGAACCCTCACCGAAAACCACATTGCGTGAATCTGTCAATAAATGTTTGATCTCAGCATTGGGGCTGACAATTTGTCCCCGGCAATGCAGTATTTCACAAATGGCTTCAACGGTATAAATCATGACAGAATTTCATTGTAAAGCTAATACAATCACATATTCATAGCTATTTGAGCGTGATTTTGGCTTTACTTGGTATAAAATAAGGGATACCTTTTTACAATCCTTATCTTTGCACTTCGTGCGGGGAACGACTTTTGCCTTCCTGCAAACCTTAAATTGAGCAAATAGATCTATGAGTTTAATATCCAACGTACTCTCCAAATTATTTGGAGGTAATAAATATGAGAAAGACATAAAGGCGATAATGCCTCTGGTTGAGCAGATAAAAGAGGAATATGCAAAACTTGAAACCATTAGCAATGACGCACTCCGGAATAAAACCTCAGAGTTCCGACAACGCATAAAGGATCATTTAAAAGAAATTGACGATCGCATTCAATTGCTTAAGTCAGAACCCGACTCGCCTCAACTTGATGATGTAGACCGCAAGGACGAGATCTATAAGGAGATTGATGAATTGATGAAGGAAAGAGATAATAAGATCGAGGAGATATTATTGATCCTTCTTCCTGAAGCTTTTGCAGTTATGAAAGAAACTGCCCATCGTTTTACAGAACATACAGAAATTGAATCAACTTCAACACAATTGGATCGTGATCTGGCAGTAAATAATGATTTCGTTGTCATTGACGGAAATAAGTCAATTTATAAAAATGAATGGGAAGCAGCGGGTGTGCCGATAAAATGGAATATGGTGCATTATGATGTTCAACTTATAGGTGGAATCGTTTTGCATCAGGGCAAAATATCTGAGATGGCAACAGGAGAAGGTAAAACTTTAGTTGCAACACTACCTGCATATTTAAATGCGTTACCCGGTGAAGGAATTCATATTGTAACAGTAAATAATTACCTCGCACGACGAGATGCCGAATGGAATGCTCCAATTTTTAACTTTTTGGGAATGAGGGTTGATTGTATCGATCAATATCAGCCAAATTCTACCGAACGAAGAAATGCATATTTGGCTGATCTTACTTATGGAACAAATAATGAATTTGGTTTCGATTATT
>JAYSYX010000191.1:0-1683 GCA_043727235.1 Bacteroidota bacterium | reverse complement strand
GCATATACTAAAATATTTTCGCTGTTCTTTTTCGTTTTCATACCTGTTATTTTCGTTTCGTTGCCCGTTTATTCACTTCTAACCCTAAATCCATCAACTTCCTACCCAACACATCATCCTTTGCCACCTCTAAAACATCCTTTTCCAACCCCAGCACACCAAGAACTCGAATAATATGCCCGATACTGACTCCCGGAGCACCGGTTTCAAGGGCGGTAAGGGTGGGGCGACTAATATTTGCCCGTTCGGCAACCTGAGCTGCACTAAGGTTCCTCCGCAATCGGGCTAGACGGATATTCTCCCCCAATTCTGTAAGAATACGATCTGATTTGGGAAATAAAATTGGTTTATTGCGGGGCATAATGCTAAATATTATTTACAAATATACACATTTTTGTAAATAGTATATTTACTTATGGCATCAAAATAATTAAAAGGAGATATCTATCCAGATGACGCAGTCGGCAGGCTCATCGCTCCGAATCCACAGAGATTCCCTTCGGGTAACACTGTGGGGACACTCATAGGATGGAGCATCTAAACCCTGAACTGAAACATGTAGTGATCGACGAAGGAGATCTACTACATGTCAGAACTAAACAATTCAATTTCCAACGAAATAACAAAAACAAACGCCATCTGCTCATCTCACCATCTCCCCTTCTTCCGAACACTCCCACTCTTTTTTCCTTTCGCCAATTCCTTCTGCAATTTTTCATATCCTCCTTTTAAATAAAACTGACAAACATCGTTCATCAAACATTCCGGGCAAAATGGTTTCGGACGGCAAATTTCGCGGCCTAAAAAAGACATCGCCATTCCAGCTTCCGACCAGTCTTTTTCGCTTATCTTTTTCATACAATCCTGCTCTATTTTTTTGGGATCGTCGGCTTTTGAAATTCCCAACCTTGTTGCAATACGAGCAGTGTGCAGATCAACAACTATTCCTTCTGCCTTTACACCAGCTTCCCGCATAATAACATTTGCCGATTTTCTTCCGATACCGGGTAACGCAATAAGGGCATCCATTGTTAGGGGAATATTTTTATTACTCTTTAATTGTTTCGCAATGTCAGTAATATATTTTGTTTTCTTAATATAACTTATAACACCTTTTACATAAGGATAAACCTTTTCATCTTCCACTTTTGATATTGAAGTAAGGTCGGGAAATTTTTCAAATAAATCGGGTGCAAGTTTATTAATGAAATCGTCGCTGCTTTGTGCAGATAAAATTACCATTACCATACATTCATATAAATTTGAATGTTTTAATGGATGTGGTTTTTTCCTGTATTTTTTTAATAGAGGTTTAATTGCAATTTCCCATTTTATTTTTTCGCTCATGGTTGTTGTAATAAAAATTTTTGATAAATATACCCTCTAAGTTGTAATAATCGGGCAAATAACCTACTTTTATCTTTCAGAATAACCCCATGAACACTTTAAAATTAACCACAACACTGAAACTGCACGCCATCCTAGCGCTTGGACTCTTGTTAAACCATTCTTTAAAATATAATTGATCAAAATCCAATCACATGTTAAACCACCTCCTCAAAATTAAATTTCCCCTTCTCTCCTTTTGTTTGATTGTTGTCTTTTCAATGCAGAGTGATTCTATATTAGCCCAAAAACACCCTGATACTGAAAGGCCCATAGGAACTGATAGAACAATGGTTT
>JAYSYX010000190.1:0-32891 GCA_043727235.1 Bacteroidota bacterium | reverse complement strand
GCTGGATTTTGATTTTTAATATTATTAACGACCTTTCAAATACCTAAAAATAATAATTCATTGATATGTGCTCCCCAGAAAATGAAGGTGACCCGTTTAGTCGCATTCGGAAATAATGGCATTAAAACTTCCTTCGCATTCAACTTCATCAAAATCCTCAATAAGTCGGAGTTCGCAAAAGGAAAATACAAAAATGTTTCCAGGTATTTTTTCCACATAAATAAGGTCACTGTGGTTGGCATCATAGGATTCGTCGTCAAAATATAAATGAACGATCACACCATTTTCGCTGGTGGGCGCATCTCCAAAATCATATTCAGTATTATATATTTCGCCGGGAACCGGTTTCGATTTGAAGGTTAGCACCATTAAAAGATCTTCTGCCTGATTTTCCGCAATTACATCGAAACCATTGTTGCCATTATCGTCGCAACTTGTTTCCGTAAGATCATAATCAATGGTATAAAAATCAAGGCCATTTTCTATAGGTTCACATGGCAGATCCAGATCAACAGGAATTTCATTAATTGCAGTAATGGAATCAAGGTAATTTTGAATGAATTCACTATATCCCTCTTCATCTTTTACACAGGAACTTATAAGCAGACCAAAGCCCAAGGGAATTAAAACCCGGAAGAGAATTAAGGATGTTTTCATCCCTACATAAATTCGATTTAATAAATAATTGAATTTTATCATATTCTTCCTAAACGAATCACGAAAGTACATTAAACATTTTGTTCGGGGGGGGGTGACACAATTAAATTCAGGTATTGATTATTTATTATTCCGCAGAATAATGGTTGAAACTATTCGTACAGCGTAAGGTCAATTTCAAAATTACCGCTCGCGTAATACCCTCCCCAACCCGCATCGATCTGAGCATCACAAAATGAAAAAATAAATGCTCCACCGGATATTTTTTCCACGTAAATGGTATCATTGTCAAGTGTTAAAAAGTCGTCTGATGGGGTAAAATACTCCATAACTACTTCAGAATCAGTGCTTGGTGGATTTCCATAAAAATAATCGGTAACATATTTACCGGGTTTAGGTCTGTTTTTAAAAGTGAGGTATAAATAAATTTCATCATCATCGTCAAAGGCTTTTACCTGATAACCATCATCGCCATAATCATAACAATCTACTTCTGTAAAAGCATGGTCATACGTATAATAAAAGATCATATTTTGAGGCGTAGAGCAAGGCACATCCAGATCTACAGCTACAGTATCCTGATAAACCAGACTATCGATATAATTTTGAACAAATTCACTGTATCCTTCCTCATCTTTTACACATGAATTTAAACTCAGGCCAACTGCTAGCAATAGTAATGAACATGTATTTACCACAGATATTTTCATGGCAACAAAAGTAATGATTTTCAAAACAATCAAAAGGGGCTTATATTTCGATTTTAAATCTATAATCATGTTAGTTACCTATAAAGACCTTATTTTCGATCTTCATCAGCCAATTGATATATCCATTGCATTACATGAAGGAAAACAATTGAATTGTTATTATGCGCCGCCATTCAGAACGGAGGCTTTTGTTGCAGGTGATTTTATTGGAGATATTAAAAAAGGTGGTCTATTAAATTATAAAAATGTTTTTCTTAACCCACATGGAAATGGCACACACACAGAATGTTATGCGCATATTGCTGATACTGAGCTAACTATAAATTCTTCACTCACTAAATTTCATTTTTTAGCGCAGCTTATCACTTTGGAACCTCAAAGCTCCGAAAATGGAGATCATATCATCCTCAAAAATCAACTTGAAGGAATACTTATGCATGATACAGAGGCAATTATTATTCGAACATCGCCAAATTCAACCGATAAACTTACCAGGAATTACAATAAATCGAATCCGCCCTATTTGGATATGGAAGCTGCGCGTTTTTTGTGTGATTCAGAAATTAAACATTTATTGATCGACCTTCCTTCGGTCGACAAAGAGGCGGATGGCGGCAAACTTGAAGCGCATCGCGCTTTTTGGAATTTTCCGGAAAAACCGAGAACAGATGCAACAATAACTGAATTAATTTATGTTCCCGATACCATTGTGGATGGCGTTTACCTGCTTAACTTGCAAATTGCCTCCTTTGAAATAGACGCAGCACCATCGAAACCTGTATTGTTCAATAAATTGTGATCAATAATCAATTAACAACAAAATAACTTAACCGAGCGGTCTCAAACGCATAAAAAGGTATCTTTGCTCACTTCTAAAACCGAATCTTGTAAGGGAAAGAACCTAAACCAATACGGAAAGTGAGTTTTAGAGGATTATTTTTCACACAGAGCCTATTTAAGTTATGAAAAAAACATTACTTGCACTTACTTTATTAGTTGGCTTATGCCAAATTTCATTTTCGCAAATCACCATTGCTGAAGCCAGAGCCTTACCCGTGGGAACAGTTGTTACCGTGAAAGGTCTTGTTCTGAATGGTTCAGAGTTGGGTGATATTCGATACATTCAGGATAATTCCGGAAATATAGCGGCTTACGCTCCAACTATTCTGGATATTGTTTTGCGCGGTGATTCAATTCAGGTTACAGGACCTTTATTTACCTATAATGGACTTTTGGAAATATCAACCGCAACCTCAGTTACTGTTTTGAATTCTGGAAATCCATTGCCTTCACCAACCGATGTTTCCTGTATTTCAGGTTATGTGGAAGGATATGAAGCAAAACTGGTTCGCGTGAATTCTGCGTTATTCACGGATGCTGGTACATTTTCAACGGCAGGTTCAGGAACTAATTATGATATAACAGACGCAACCGGAACAGGAGTAGTAAGAGTTGTTACTACAACAAATATTGACGGCACTCCAATTCCGATAGAGGAAGTTAGCATAACTGGGATCATGAGTCAGTTTGCACCGGGCGGAACAGGAGGCTACCAATTGTTACCCCGCGATCTCTCTGATATTTCAACAGGAGGAAATCCACCGGTAATTTCTAGTTCGCTTACGCAAACTGCAATTACAAGCACTTCATTTACTGTTAATTTTAATACTGTGAATGATGGAAATACAATTATTTATTACGGTTTAACTACTGCGTTAGGATCAGTTGCGAGTGATGCGGCTATGAGTACTTCACATGCATTAAATCTTACCGGATTAACAGCTGGAACTATTTATTATGTGAAGGCTGCAAGTGTAAGTGTTACCAATGACACTTCTTTTTCTGCAATTGCGGCAATGGCAACTGCATCAAATTCGACAGGTGAAATAAAAGTGTGGTTTAACAACACAGTTGACAATAGTGTTTCCACCGGAACAAATGCGGTGTTTGTAAATGGAAGCATGGATGATACCATCATAAATATTCTTGACCATGCTTTATATTCTGTTGATATTTGTATTTATAATATCGACAATGTAAATAATATAATTACAGCTATAAATGATGCATATGCAAGAGGGGTGGATGTTCGTGTTATTTGCGACAGTGGTGTAGATGATTTTAATTACAATTCGATAATAATTGGAGTTGGAAAAAAGAAAAAATCGCCGCCAGATGGAACAACTAATCCCGATGGTGCATTTTACGGAATTATGCATAATAAATTTATAAATATTGATGCAGTATCCACTGATCCTGATGATGCATGGGTAATTACAGGTTCATTAAATTTTACAGATGATCAGGTAAAGGTTGATAAACAAAATGTGATTGCTATTCAGGACCAAAGTTTATCAAAAGCATATAAAGCAGAATTTGATGAAATGTTTGCAGGAAGTTTCGGTCCTGATAAAACAAATAATACTCCACATGAATTTATTATCGGCGGTAAACGCGTGGAACTTTATTTTTCCCCGAGTGATGAGCCCGAAACACGCTTAATTGAAAAAATAAATACTGCTGATTTTGATATGCATTTTGCAGTATTTTCACTTACCCGTTTTAGTATAAGTTATGCCATAGAAGATGCGGTTTATGAGCGCGGCGTTTTTGCTTCCGGAATCTGGGATCAAACGGATGCAAGTGATTCAACTGCCGTAAATGTTTTGGAAGATGCCCTTGGTGATCGTTTTTTTAATTATTCAAGTTCCAATTTATTACATCACAAATATTTAATTGTAGATGCAAATTGTCCTCAATCGGATCCCCTGCTTTGGACAGGTTCACACAACTGGAGCTCCAGTGCAAACTCACGCAACGATGAAAATTCGCTGGTAATTCATGATTCCACTACTGTAAACATTTATTATCAAGAATATATGCAGCGTTATAAGGAGGAAGGTGCAACGGAATTTGTTACTGATAGGTGTGATTTTGTGGATGTGGAAGAGCTTGTTATTGAAAACAAGATCAATTTGTATCCGAATCCGTCATCACAATTTATTACTGTTCAAATTCCGGAAGTATCAGAAAATAACAGGATTATTATTTACGATTTTACCGGCAAACTTATTTTTATGCAGGATATAAATAATGAATATCAAACAATAAATATCTCTGGATTTAAGCCGGGAATGTATTTACTTGTTTGGAATGATGGTATTACCAGTCAAACAAAGAATTTTATTAAAATAAATTGATATATTTATACGAGATGGCAATTAAAAAAACCATGAAAAATTCTCTCTTCATCGTATTCAGTTTAATGACTTCAACAGTTCTGCAGGGGCAACCTTGTTTTCCAACTGTCTCCTATCCTATTACCTGGGAAATTGAAGATAATTCAGGAAATCATTATGATCCCACCATTTTTGGTGGAGCTACAATTACAGGAGGATACCTTAATATTGGATATAATGATGATGATTACCTGGAAATCCCTGCTGTTGCGTTGGATAATATTGGTGATTTTACTTTGCAATTTGATTTTCGAATCACTGATTTTAATCTGAGTGGATCAGCTCCTACAAACACTTTAATAGCTGGTGCCAGTGATTCTGAGGAATCGGAATTTGCCATTTCCTATGAAAAATCCATTAATGCCATTGTAGTGGCATTAAAAGGTTCCGGCGACATATTTAATATAACATTGGAGGAAGCAACTTGGTATTGTTTACAGCTTATTCGCGATGGATCTGAAGTAACGGCTTATATTGATGGTGCAGAAGTTGAAACAGTTGAAATGAGTGATGAACTACTTGAAATTTCTTTTCTCCAAATTGGTCAGGAATTAGATTGTATTACCGGATGTTTTGCAACTAATCAAAGTATGAATGGTGATATTGATAATTTCAGTATTTATCCCTGTGTTTTTCAGGAAGCAAATTGTCAACCATTTGTAGCAGCTTGTGATACAATGTTATATTTCCCTTTTGATACCAACGTAAATGATTATTCAGGAAATGAAAATCATGGCATTGTGAATGGTGATGCAAATGTGGATCCGGGTTTTCTCGAAATAGGATATAATGATGATGATTTTATTGATATTCCTGTTTCCGCACTTAATGGATTAAATGATTTTACCATCGCTTTTAATTTTAAATTAAATGCATTTAATACAACCGGAGCTTCGCCAACAAACACTTTTATTGCGGGCACTTCCGCTGTAGTGGAACATGCATTTGCATTATCCTACGAAAAATCTTCCAATGCATTTGAAATTGCGATAAATAATATTGGAGGATTAATTCCCGCATCAATCAATGAAAACGAATGGTATTGTGTGAGTTTTAACTGGTCAAACGACACAGTTACTGCAATGTTGAATGGTATTTTGCTCCCCGACTATCTTATTTTGCCAGGCGATCCCATTTCTGTAACACTCCTGGAAATTGGTCAGGAAATAGATTGCACAGGCGGTTGTTTTGCCGAGAATCAGAGTTTGAATGGTTCAATGGATAATTTAATTATTATGGATTGCAACACAATAATCAAATGCAAACAATTTCCAGTTGGCATTATAGATGAGGAGGCAATAAATGGTTTGAAAGTGTTTCCTAACCCGGCTGGGGATTGGGTGAGGGTGGAATGGGGGAATCAATTAATAAATCCATTAATACAAATTACTGATATAAAAGGAAAATCTGTTTATAAAAACGATATTAATTTAACCCTAGAACAAAATTTAAATATTAATATTGAATATCTTGAGCCGGGTGTATATCATATTTCCCTATTTGATATTCGGACTGGAGTTATTTCGACGCAAACCTTTGTGAAATATTAATTTATTTTTTTTAAATATCCATTGGGATTAAATGTGACATAAAATTTTTCCTTTGATTTATCAATTATGAAATCAGAATTAATTTTCATGAATTTTTCGATAGCCTCATAAGGACCCGGACCAAATTCAGGAAATACAGGATGCCCGTTTATATTTGAATCTTCAACTAACATGTAACTCCCTTTACTTACATATTTTGAATAGGCGAGCATTTCCTTATAAACATGATCACAAGTGTGATCATCATCTAATATTACTAAAACAGTTTCAGACCCTTCAATTTCCTGTTCTATTTTATAAAGAATTTCTGCATCAATTGTAGATCCCGTAAGATATTTAATTCTATTGTGCCGTGGTTTATTCGGATGGTCTTCAATATCAATTGTAACAATTCGTCCTTTGTTTAACAAGTCACATAGTGTTGCTAGAAAAAATGCAGAGCCACCCTTATAAGTTCCACACTCTATAATGATATCAGGTTTAATTTCATATAATATTTCCTGATACATCCAGGTATCAAACGGACACTTTTTAATATGGGTTCCAAACCATGTCGACTCGCTCCAAGTTTTGTCAAACAAAAAAGAGTCATAAAACAGTGCATGGAATCTATCTGTAACATTCTTTTCCTCTTTTTTACTCAAATATAATCTTCGGTAGATTAGACTTCGAAATCTTAATAATTCTGATTTAATCGACATACTCTTTGTGAATTGTTTTAATTGCCAATAATTGAAATGCCTTTTCGGGTTTATGTTTTACAAATAGCTCGGACATATCTGAAATAAAATTCCAAAAAAAAGCGGGTTTATATGAAACCTTCGCAAACGCTCCTCTTAATGATTTTATTCCATTAACGCCAATAACTTCATAACCTCTGTCACTAAATTCTTGCGCTGTCCAGCCTGAGAGATGAACTTGCCATGGATTGTTTTCGCGGTCACCCTGTGGCAGAAATCCATTAGGTGTATAAATGATAACTTTTTTTGAAGCTATTTTTTCCATCATATCCAACAATTGAAGACCATCACTTTTTTCAAGATGTTCAATAAGATCTAAAGCCACCACAATATCAAAACTTTTAGGAGCGAATGCTTGTCCCACTTTTAATACATCAAGTTTCCGATACTCATTGTGGATCTTTTTCAATTTGCTTTTTTCCAAACTAGGCTCAAATGCATCTACACCTACACAATACAAATTCTCATTAAATGTCTGAACAGGTGAATTTGCGCCACACCCCACATCTAATAGATTTTTGAACCCTTTCACTTCTCTTTCTATAATTACGTCATACTTAGAAAAAAAAGCCTTGTAAGTATATCTGTATGATTTTCTTAAATATTTAATAAATAAAAACATAAATTATATTGGATATTTTTTATTATCAAAATTGCCCTTTAATCCATCATTAGAAGCTTCTATAAACCTCCTGTAATTTGATCGTTTACCTTTGAAAAAGGCTAGTAAAGATAAATAGTTGCTATAAATTATTCTATTCATAGCGAAAATAAAATTATTATTCACCAAATGTAGTTTCTGAAAAAAAACAAAGTTTCTTGTAGAGAAATACACTTTATTATTATCTACATCAAGAATGTTTGATGAAAACATCTTTTTTTGTTTAATTTGCCATGTTTGTTCTAGATCACTGATTAGAGCATCTTCCACAAGAATAATAGATCCTCCCATTTCTGTAATTCTATAAGTAAATTCAAAATCATCGGCGTAAACAAAAAACCGCTCATCAGGTAATCCTATCATTTTAATCAGGTCCTTATGAAAAAAGAAGCCTCCATAAGGAGCGCAAGGAATCACTAAATTATTTGACTGGGTGATTTTACTAAATAGTTTAACTTTTTTAAATAATTTAAAGTGTAATTTAAATAAATGAAAGCCTAAAAATGCATTTTTCTGTGGGAAATTCCACGCTATTGGTTCACCATGAATAACATTAGAAAGATAATTTCTATCAGTGCGAAAGGACATTAATGCAAAATATTTATTCTTATTTTGTGATTTTATATTCTCATATTGCGATTGGAGTTTTTTCAACGTATTTATTTCAGGGAGATTATCATCATCCAGCAACCAAATCATTTCGCAATTTTGTTGACTACAGGCATATTGAATGCCTGTTTTATATCCCCAGGCTGAACCTTCATTTATATCAGAATGAATAATAAAAATCCTTGAATTATTAACTACAACGCTTATTCTTTCCAAAGAATATTCAGAATTATTATCGACAACTACTATTTGGAGAGATCCTTGATTCGATAAAAAATTTATTACCTTTTCTATATAAGATCTCCTATTGCCATAAGTAACAATAACAATATAAGTCATCTCTAATAAAAGTTGTTTTGTTTATAGAAAACCATTGGATACAAAATTTTAAACCGTTTAATCCCGGCGTTAGTTGCTGAATTGAAAGGTCAAAGTAAGGTATAATTATTTTAATGATGAAAACACTAAGGATTTTGCCAAGAAAATTATACCTTTGGTTGTAACAACCATGAGAATTATACTTTTTATTTCAGCATTACTTTTCTTTAACACTTTAGCCTTTTCGCAATTGGCCTGCGATTTTTTTGACGACTACGCCGATCCCGCTCCATGGACAAATGTATATATCTATCCGGGTGTAGCGCCATGTAGTTTAGATCCTCAGACAGGAACATTGGAAGTTACAGGAGGTGAAGTGGTTTTTACAGATGTGAATGACGGGAATGACACCCGTTTACATAGGGATCTTGGACTTACGTTAAGCGATGAAGCCTGGACAGCAAATTTTGATTTTAAATCTACAGATATTGGTGAAGGATTAACACCGAGGGTAGGACATGTAATTTTTGCTCTATCTGCGGGAACAAACTGTCCATTTAATGACTCAATTTATCACTGCGAGATCAGTGATCAGGACGGTATAACTGTGTGGTATTTGTCTGAATATGATCCTGTTCCATCTACGACCGGTTTCTATATTTATGCAAAAAATGGTACTTCTTGGGTAAGTTCATGGGGGGTGGACTGGGTAACCGCAGAAGTTGGTCAACAATACTACTTAACTCTTAAGAGAATAGCGACGGATTTTGTTACGCTTGATGTTTATACTGATCCTGAAAGAACAATACTTGAAGGATCAATTGAATGTTTCGAAATACCGGATAATATTACCGACCTAAATGTCCTACAACATGGAAATGCACCATGGGGTTTTTATTTAAGAACTTTAACCGGAAAAATTGACAACACCTGTATTTTTAACGATGTTACAGAGACCGCATTTATTATTGGGCCGGATACACTCTGCTCTGCAGAAATTGCAGAATACTCAGTAAGCTCCGGTTCAGGAACTATAGACTGGAACCTTCCTGCGCCTGTAATTTATTCTGAGATCGGAACGAATACCATAGAAGTTAGTGATTGGGGTGGATTGAGTTTTGTTACCATTACCGCTGATATTACCACTGATTGTGAATCGTATACAATTTTCTATGATATAGTTATTTCTGAATCATTTACCAGTACCGAAACCTTTAATATCTGCGAAAACGATACAATTTTTGTATTCGGTACGGCCGTAAGTGACTCTGGAATTTTTACAGATACAATTGCTGGAATTGGAATTTGTGATTCCATTTTAATTGTTATAGTTAATACTGTAGATACGTTAAGTAGCAGTGAAACAATATTAATTTGCGCGAATGACACTATATATATAGATGGCGTTCCGGTTTCTGATGCTGGTATTTATACTCAAAATTTTACTAGCGCAAGTGGTTGCGATTCAATACATTTTATTTTAGTTGAAATTATTGATACAATTTTTACGTATGAAATTATTACCATCTGTGAGGGTGAAACCGCATCAATTTTTGGTAATATTGAAATGGAGGCAGGTGTTTATTCTGATATCTTCAGCTCAACAAACGGATGTGATTCAATCCACGAAATTACTTTGATTGTTCAACCACCCATTGACGTATATTTTACAGAGGATACTATCGTATTTGATGGCACAGGTGTGCCTCTTGATCCAATCATTACCGGAGTTGCTACAACTATTTCCTGGTTTCCCAATACCTGGCTTACATGCGATGATTGTCTTAATCCAAGTGCTTTTCCTGCAGAAAGTGGATGGTATTACATTACTGTAATTGATGTAAACGGTTGTATTGCAATTGACAGCATTTATCTGGAAGTTAATTTCGATTATACAATACTTGCTCCAAATGCATTTTCTCCCAATGGCGATGGTATTAATGATGAATTTAATGTATTCGGGTCGGCCGAGTGCGATCTTATTTACTTGAGAATTTATAATCGGTGGGGTGCGCTAATATTCGAATCCATTGATATTAATATTGGTTGGGATGGTATTTATAATAATATTGAGCAAGAAATTGGTACATACGTTTACTTAGCAGAAGGGATTTGCAATGCAGAAACTGTGCAGTTAACAGGAACAATAACCTTAGTGAGGTGAATTGTTTGATCAAATTAATTATTTAAACTAAATTTGTTCGACAAAATCAATCCTATGAAAAAATTTATGCTCCTATATTTGGGAATATTTTTAGGGAATTTCCTATCCTCTCAAATTTCCATTCAATTTGACCCCATTGCAGATGTTAGTATAGGCTTTCATGATGGTGGAACTTCTGCTGATGTAAATTATGGCGACGCTTCTCATTTTTCCGCATTTTCGCAACCAGCAGTCACGGTAGTGGGCGAAAATGCTGGCTGGGGTCTAATGCAATTTGACCTGACATCCATTCCGGCTGGATCTGAGATAATTTCAGCGGAATTTAATTTGATCGCATTTGGAGATGACTTTTCATCCTTTATTAACTCAGGACATCAAGGCTCAAACGCCTGCTGGCTGTCCAGAATAACAGAGTCATGGGAAGAAACCATTGTTACTTGGAATACAAAGCCTGATATCACTGAAATAGGACAAATTGAATTGCCTGAAAGCACAAATCCCTATCAAGATTATTCTGTTGAATTAACATCCTTTGTTCAGGACATGGTTGACAATCCAACTTCAAATTTCGGTGTTGCATTGCATCTTCAGAATGAATCTCCAACACAAGGCCTTATGTTCAAATCAAGCGACGATCTGAATGAAGAAGAGTGGCCTATATTAACAGTTACCTATACAGAACCAACAGGCATTTTTACAGCTTCTCAAAATGAAACAAATTTGGAAATTTATCCAAACCCTTCAACAGATATAGTTGAAATTAAAATCGAAAATATTACCAATAATTTTCACATTATTGATTTGTACAATGTGATGGGAGAATTAATAATGCAAGTATCATCGAACGAAGTGAATCCTACAATATCTGTTGAGAGTCTGGATGCGGGAATTTATGTTCTAAAGGTTCACAATATCAGTGAAGTTATTTCTCATTCAACCAAATTAATTGTAAATTAAAATTAGTTAACCAAAAAGCTAAATTAACATTATAATTAAAAGATTTTGAAACCTGTGTAAATTATTTTAGCAAAGCAAATTATACATTAGAATTGCCTTTTATATACCAAATTGCTTTCAACCCTGCTATTTCCTTGCGGTATAAACTAAATACCATAATGCCAGTAATTGCTATTTGAATAAATCCAGCATAATTAGAGGAAATATCTATTAATTGATACAGAACCACCACAACTAAACAATATGCAAATGGCAGTATTACCATTTTTAAAATATTGAATTTAAAATGAAAGATTTTTTTACTCTCTCTCCATAAAAAATACAACTGGAAAGGCTTAACTAAAAAATAACTCCACACAGCACCCCAAATTCCAAAGTAACGGATTAAAATTAACCCTGAAACTATTTGTATTATTGCAGAGATCAATAGAATTTTAGGAAGAACTTTAGTTTGTTTGAAATAATAAAGTGGATTTATAAGTGTATTATACAAACCTCTAAAAGCAAAACTTGCACAAATTATCGGAATAAATTCGATACTCACATGAAAATCTTCTTTTATCAATAATCGGATTACAAATGGTAAAATCAAAATATTAAGCGCAATTATTAAAATATTGAATGCACTAAATATATGGTTATATCTGTTTTCTTCTAAGGAACTTTCATAAATAGAATTATTTTTCCATATTTTATATATCCGCGGATTTATAGTACTCATCAAACCTAAAGAGGCATATTCAATAAGTAATGTGCATGTTAAGGTGAAGTTATAAACACCAACATCGGCGCTATTATTTAAACCTTTTAAAATAAAATTGTTAATGTATCCAAGTATCCAAGTTAATAAACTGAATATAACTATAGGGACAGCGTAGTTCTTTATTTCCCTAAGCAAAGGAACCTTAAAAGAAATTCCAAATTCCCGACACCCAAAATATAATGATAGTAGGAATATTAAAACCCCGGATAAAAATCTGCCCCACATTGGTCCTGTCAATTCAAATGGGTATTGATAAATTAGAATTAAAGAAAAAATTACAGTTACAGTAAAATTAAATAATCCGAATAAAAAATATTTCACAGGCTTATCTCCAAATACTTGCAAATTAACATACGTGCGGAAATATCCATTAAAAAATGCAGTAACCACACTCATAAATCCAAATGGAAAAAATGGAATGTCGCCGTCAGGGAATATAAATTTAAATAAAAAGTAACCTAATCCTGAAAAGATTGATATTAGTATTAGACCATTAATTATCAGCAATCCCGAAACGGAACTTAAAAAAGGCTTCAACTTTGATTCTTCTGTATGATCATAATAATGCACAGACAAATAAGTATCAATTCCAAAATTCATCAATATTTGAACAAACAATGTAAAGGAGATGAAAATTGCCAATTCACCATATAAAGAAAGGTTCAAATTCTCCGTATACGGTATCAACAACACTAACCCACTCAACAGCGGCAATGCACCTCCCGCTGATATAAAAAATGCCGATTTTAGAAACTTCTTCAATAGGAATGGCTATTCCGACAAAAATAGGAATAAGAGGGCATTGTTTTTACAAAGCAATCAACATGCATGGATGCTAACTGAGTTTGGAAGAAAAATTCTCGACAATTTGTATTTTTACAAAAACAAACACTATGAAAAATTTAACCCTAATTACTCTTTTTGGCCTTTTGCTTACCGGATGCAGCAATTATGGCACTAAACTCGATTTTGAAGGTGATGAGCTTTATTACAAAGAACCGGTAACTGAAGAAGTTGCTTCCAATGTAGCACAATTTTTAAAAGACTATCAATACTTTACAGGTCAAGGTTTCAGTGTTCAGGTGCTCAATGAAAATGGATACCGCATTCGTTTTGTTACAAAGGAAGGCGTGGAAAATGATGAGGAAGTAACGGGTGGATTTAAATTCCTGCTCATCGACCTTTGTAATTCTGCACTTAAAGGCGAACCCGCTGATATTGATCTATGCGATGAACAGCTCAAAACAAAAACCAGTATTACCTATACGGATGCAAAATCCTATATGGAAGAAAAATTATTGGAAGCCCAATAAGTTTAAATAAAATTAGCACAATGCGTTATGAATAACATCGAAACACATGGTGCTTTTTTATGGGAAAATCAAGCGAGATCATTTGCATTTTGAACGGAATAAAAGAGGAGGAACGCAGAAAAGAACAACACACAAATTCCTGCGCCCTCCAGGGGTATAACCATTACCGTGTAGAAGAAATCGTTACCTTATTTGTCCATCAGGTTATACCCATCTACCAATTTTGAATAAATTGTTTTGTTATTGTTTTAATAACCCATTTAATTTTAAACGACACCGAATACCTGAATTAACATCCTCACGTTTAATTAAAATTTGTATTAAAACTACCTGCGTATTCTCTAATCCCTTAAATCACAATATCACTACATAAAGAATCCGACAGGTAGTTGGGGGTTATCATGAAAATTTTAAAGTATTTTAGGGTGAAGCTTTGTTGGATAAACAAATCCTGATGATCGCACTGATCTTGATCAGGAAGGGTGTCGTGATCTGCAGAAAATATCCGACCCCGATTTATTATCCGGTATCACTTTTTATGTGATACGATCAAAACATCACTTACCTGTATCTCTGTGGAATATCGTTTAATGTCGTTTTTATCGGTATAATTGTTATTGATCAACTTACCTTCCACTACTACTTCGATACCCTTTACCAAATATTTTTCAACAAAAGCCGCAGTTTTGCCCCAGGCAATTACATTGTGCCATTGTGTTTCGGTAACTTTTTCTCCCTTAGCATTTTTGTACGACTCACTTGTTGCCATACTGAATTTCGCCAATTTCGAACCTCCATTAATAGCCTTAATTTCAGGATCCGCTCCCAAATTGCCAATTAATTGTACTTTGTTTCTCAGATTGTTCATGTGTTTAATTTTTAAATTTTAATTAATATTTTTCCTTTTTTCAAGAAGCCGTTGTATTTCTCACAACTGACGAAGCAAAGATGCATTGGCTAATTTTCATCAACAAATTTTAACCGTTTAGTTACGGATATAAACGCTTGTAAGCGATTAGTATCGGATAGAATGGTGAGTGGTGAGGGTGCTCCGAATCGAACTTTATTTTTATTATCAAAAAAATGAGTGATGAGTTATGAGTGATGAGTTTAAATCCCAGTAGGTTCATATTCACGCCTCACGATTCACGAAAATAAGTGAATGGTGAATGCTTAGTGGTGAGCGCACTCCGAATTGAACTTTATTTTTAACATCAAAAAATGAGTAATGAGTTTAAATCCCAGTAGGATCATATTCACGCCTAACGATTTACGAAAATAGGTGAGTGGTGAATGGTGAGTGGTGAGAGTGCTCCACTGCCTCTGCCACTGCCACTGCCAACTGCCCGCTGCCACTGCGTCCCCCGTCCTCCATAAACATTTGCAAATCCCATCCGCTTCATTATATTTGTTCTGCTTTTATCCAAAATAGCAACCTTAAAAACAAATGTTTAACCTTAAAATCTTGTTTATCAATGGAAAACAAAACTTGCCCGGAGTGCGGCCGTGCTATTATTGGCCGCCTCGACAAAAAATTCTGTAGTGATCTATGCCGCCATTCCTTTAACAACCACCGTCGTGCGGAAACCGGTAGTTACATTAAAAATGTAAATGCCATTCTCCGAAAGAACAGAAATGTTTTATCAGATTTAATTCCGCTCGAAACAGCAAAAATCTCAAGGAATAAATTGTACGACAAAGGATTCAATTTTAATTTTATTACATCCCTTTACACCACAAAAAAAGGAACTATTTATTATTATTGTTATGAATTCGGTTATATGCCGATCGATAACGATTACTTTTTATTGGTGAAGAGGAAGGTGGAAGAGTAATCATTAGAGCCTTTTAACTCTAACACTTGATTCAATGATTTAGCCTAAACGCAGGTCGCTGAATAAAATTTGTGCGTAACAGTATTTCTAAATAGTGGTAAATATGTTTTATTATATAATAAAACATATTTGCCTTTATTAGCATTATTAATACACTTATAAATCGATATTTATTGTAGCCGGAAAAGATGATATTTTTTCGTTATCTCAGAATTGCATCACTTCGATGTCGCAATTATCTTTTCCCCATTCTGCCCACTCACCTACTCAGTTACCATCGTTTCCTTTTCCCCATTGATAATAATATTGTCTACATCTATCGTGTATTTATTATCCGGCTTATCTGTATCAGATTCAAGCGACGAGGCATTAAATTCATATTCCGGATCTGTGGTTTGTTCCTCAACATTATTTTCCGCAATTGTTTCTTCTTCCTCTTCAATAGAATCATAATTCTTGAATGAATAAACATATTCCGACAACAACTTAATTTCTCCTGTAGCACCGGGATCATAAATTGCAACTCCTGCACTTAGGTGTTCCGGATAATCACCAATTCCCCATCCGCCACTTGTAGTTTCAATATAATAATAATATTTATTCCGATGTTCAAATGCTGCACCATTAATTTCATATCTCAATGCAATGCCAACTCCCATATGTTTATCCGGTGAAACAAGAACCACATCAAAGCCCAACTCGCTTAAAATGGCTTCAAGTAAAATGGCAGTGTCCTCACAATCTCCTCCTTTATCGATTAAAGTTTCTATAGGATATCGCGGATACTCATAAGTGCCATCGTTTTTATATCGCATGGTCTGAATAAATGCAATGATACATTCCACCGTTTGCCAGTCGCTGTATTCATTCTCAGCTGCTATCAGTTTAAATTCTTCAGCAAATTTTTCTATTACCGGATAGCTGGAAGACTCTTTCAAATAATGTAAAAAATCGCTATAAACGCGTTGCTGACCTTTATAATAATTATAGGCCGATTGATCGAAGTTATAATTTATCGACAACAACCTGTTGTTATACGACCAGGTGTAAAGCGTTTTGATTGTTGCCGAATTTGCAGCTGAAATGGAAACAATAAATACAAGTATTAAAGTGGTAATTCTTGCTGACATTTTTCTTTTTACCATACTGTGGTTTAAAGTAATCGTTTCATTTCATTTTGCAGGTTAAACAATAAACTTGCCAAAAGATATATTTATTGTTTCAAGGGTTATAAATCTGGAATAAAAATACAAAATTCCAAATACTGGTAGCCTCCAAAAATCATCTCACTTGCAGCCTAATGTGTTCCAAAACGATAAAATTACCTTTACAGCTACTTGAAACAGTAGAAAACTCATCTGGGTTGGCAAAATTTCAGATTTGACCTTTAACGATTTCCTTAAAATAGTCTAGGTTTACGTATCTAAACAATTTATAATCCGATGTCTCTAAGTAAAAATTTTATACTCTTTTTACTGATAGTTTTATCTCTTCGCATGTTAGGACAAATTCAGATTGGATTTAAGGGAGGAACAAATGTTGCAAAATTATATTCTGGATCTAATTCATTTAAGCCAGGGGGATACTTGAGTATTCCAATCGTTTTTAAATACAGTGAAAAGTTTAGCATCAGTCCTGAATTGAGTTTTGTTCAATATAATGCGAGTTTCACCTCTTCTTATGGCACTCCCGAGCCTTATTACATATATACCATGGAATATAATATGTTGCATCATCTGATTCCTGTTTATTTTGAATACCATTTTACTAAAAACATTTTCGTTCAGGCTGCTCCTTTTATTGGATATGTAATTAGAGGTACCTACGAGGATGCAATAACCACTACTACTACCGATTCAATAACAGGATTTTCTGAAACCTCAACCCTCCACACATTTGGAAAAATTACAGAATGGTACTTATACAATAGAAAAATTTATGGATGGAATGCAGGGATTACATATACTCTACCTACAGATAACGGAGAGTTCAGAGCAAACCTTAATTATGGCAGATTCATGAGTTCTTTTTATTCATCCACACTTTATTCTCCAAAATTCAAAAGTTTTCAAGTAACAATAGCTTATCTGTTCAACTTTAGTGAAAACCCGAATTGATAATATTACTAAGCCGCCCAAGTCTCCCTATCCAAACTTCTATATTGTATCGCCTCCGCCAGATGCTCCACCAAAATATCTTGCGAACCCGAAAGGTCAGCTATTGTGCGACTTACTTTTAAAATTCTATCATAAGCACGGGCACTTAGTCCTAGTTTATCCATCGCCTTATTTAACAAGGTTTGACCCGCAGTGGTTATCACACATAATTCTTTCACCTGCTTCGAATTCATCTGCGCATTGCTGTGAATAATACCCTCCGAAAACCGAAGCTCCTGAATTTTTCTTGCCGCTATCACACGCTCTCTTATCATTTCACTTCTTTCTCCTTCATTCGTTCCTGATAATTCTCTGATATTTACAGGCGTTACCTCCACATGCAGATCTATCCTGTCGAGCAATGGCCCTGAAATTTTATTCAAATATTTTTGAACCACTCCGGGTCCGCAAACACATTCCTTATCCGGATGATTATAATATCCGCAAGGACATACCTGCGTTGGGAATCTGCTGCGAATTTGAGGAAAAGGGTGTGCAGGTGAATTTGATTTTGATTTCATCTTTGGACAAAATGATTCTGTCTGTGATCTGTTCGACAATGGAGCGTTTAGCTTCATTGTCGAATTTAAGCCATCTATCAAATAGGCTTTGAGCTTCACTAAGGAAGACATCACTATTGAAGTGCTCCATATTCAGGAAGTCGATCTCACCTTCTAATTCTGGTATTGCATTCTCGATCTGTTTATATTGTTCATGCAGAGGATTATAGTAGGTGCTAAAGCCTTCCTTTGGAATCTCCCCACTCATATGAAGTGCAATGAGCTTATCCATTTCACTCCTAAGTTTTACTTTCTCCTGTTTCAGAAGTTCAATTTCATTCTTTTTGAGACCGATTTTTTCATTTGCTTTTTCCAAGAATGTTTGCAAATGTTGATCGCTGAGAACAAAAGATTTGAGATTCTCATAAAAGATTTCTTCCAAATCCTGCATGTCGATTCGGTTCTTTCGGCAAGTCAGGCACACATACTTTTTGCTTGCAGAAGGAACATGCATTTTTGAACCGCATTCACAATAAACGATGCCGGTAAAAATATGGACTGGTCTTTTGGATGGTTTCTTGTATTTCTTTTCCTGTTCATCTAAGATAAAATTACATGCATCCCATAGTTCGGCAGAGACAATAGCAGGGCAAGTTACAATAATCCATTCTTCTTGGGGTTTAATAATCCATGCCTTTTTCTTATCTGAACTCTTAGTATAATTGGTGAGTCTCTCTCCTTTAGCAGTCGAATCCCGCAAAAGCCTACCTATGGTGGTATCAGTGAATTTTGAGCCTCCACGGGTTCGGTAGCCCCTTTCATTGAGAATCTGGGACACAACCATTTTTCTTTTATGCTCCTTGAATAGCTCATAAATGAGTTTTCTAATCGGAGCCTCTTTTTCATCAACCACGAGCTCTTTGCCATTCCACCTGTAGCCGAATGAACCCTGACCACCGAGTGGTTTACCAAGTTTTGCTCGAATAGGAACCGATGCAGCAACACGGGCAGAAATTTCTTCACGCTCCCAAGTTGCCATAGCTGCAATCATGGTGTAAAACAACCTCCCTGCGGGGGAGCTTGTATCAATACTCTCTCCGAGTGAAATGAGGTCGGCATTACTTTCCCTGAATATTTCAGCAAATTCAATGAGCTCCTTTGTGTTGCGCGCCAAGCGGGCAAGTTTGGAGAAGATGAGTCCGGTGATTTTACCGGAACGGATATCTTTGAGCATCCGTTTTGTTTCAGATAATTCCATAACTGACTTTCCGCTTATGGCATCCAATTGATATACCTCTTTGACCTCCCATCCCTTCGCTTCGGCATACAGACGAGCTCGTTTCTCATGGTGTTCGGGGGAATCATCTTTTACTTGAAAGTCAGTTGAGACACGTAGCCAAATACCGAGTGCTTTTTTGTTTTCCATACATACAAATTTAAGTGTTAAAGAATATTTGTAGGAATTGTATTGATTAAAGGATAAAGATGCAAGTAGGGTATATTTGTTATAAATGGTTAATTTGAATTCTTTAATTAGAGCTGAAGGCACCACTATGGGGGAATTTAAAGTTTGAAAAGTCTTGTATCTGTGGGATGTGAGTGGCCGGATAGATTCTGCACTAATCAATTATGAGGTGCAATTCTAAAATGAAATTTTAGATGAGGTAGACCATTTTTGGTGAATACTTAGAAATCGTTCAAAATTTGAAGCGTTCTCACTATCTTTAAAACTAAAAAACGTACAATATATGTCCAGAGTAATTTACGACTTTCTTGTCGATTCTATCTTGTTTGATGACATTGCTATCCAAACCCAATTCAAAGATGTTTCCAAAAATGAACTTGAAAAGATACTTTTGGAATATCGAGAGCATTGTATAAAAAATATCGACACTATAGTAAAAGAAGTAAAATCAAACGCTTCCACTTTAAAAGTAGTTTCAACCCTCAAGGAAATTCCATATTCCACTTTGAAACAATGTGCTTTATATATTCAGCAATTTATTATTGATGATCCATTATTTATGCTAACTCGTGTTGAGTCCGAAGCGAGTGAAGTTATGACTACCTACTTAGGATTTGAAAAAGATGGAATTAATAAAGAATCTTTGAGCAAAGCCGTATCCCTTCTTAAATCACTTACTCCAATGGTAGCGGGTGACTATATAAAATTATTTCCTATCAGTTTTTATTTTGAACCCCCTGATAAATTACCTATTAATTATTCTGAAACACTTTATCGGGATGCACTACCTCGTGAAATTTTAGAATATTGCTATAAACATGCACAAGTCCAATCTATGGCAAAAACTGAAAGAGGGTGGGAGACGCTACCAAAGCTAGATTTAACTCCCTCCATACTAATAGATTTTAAAAATAAGAATGATAGAAAAGCATGGGTGTATCATTACCATAAAATGAAACCGATAAAGTTTGAGGATGATTTCATGGATATACAAATGAATCTTGCAGAATATCCAATGGATAAAAATACATGGGATTTGTGGGTATATCAATCTCTCAATCAAGCAGCTAAAGCAGAAGTAGAAACACTTTATTTTGAAAATTTAATAGCTAGTGATCTTAATGCAACTTATCTATGCACAAATGATTTTCATGCAGATTTGCTAACGCTGTCATTTCCTATTGAGGAAACAATTCAGACTGCAACTGCCTCGCAATTATTAAATTTAGAAGTTCCTTTCTTGGAGAAGATTAACACTGAAAGATTAATGTCTATTAGAAATCAAGAACAGATATTTGAAAATTTTCGCATAGACCTTGAAAAACAGTTTAGGGAACTTCGATTAATTTCTGACCCAACTGAGCTTGCAAAAAGACAAGAGAATATAATGCACGAATTAGGAACAGTTCGAATCCAAGAAATAGATCAAAAACTAAAATCCTTAAGATCGAAAGGGCTTAGCGAGTTATTAATTTCTATGGGCGGATTAGCTGGAATTGTTCAGACTTCTGGATGGAGTTTGTTAGCTGCGAGTGTTGCAACTGTTCAAGGATTTAAAACTTATTCCGAATATAAAAATAGCATAAGACAAAATCCCTCGTTCTTTTTGTGGAAGGTTTTGAAAAAGTAATGTCCAATTGCATAGATATAATCCTTGTCCTTAACATGCGGTTTAATTCGGGTTGATCTTTTACGGATTTACAGTTGATTGCATCAAGTCAATATACTTCGATAACATCCAGGCATTTAACTGCTGGATATAGACTTGCGCGTTTTCATGATGTTCTGGTAAATCTTCTCTTAATTGGAACTCTGTTGACACGCTCAGCCAAATACCTACCTTTTTAGAAATATTCATATCTAAAATTCTAAAATTAATATCAAAATTCAAAGAAGGCATTAAATACTTTTTTAATAATATATGAGCGTGTTTTTTATCAAAAATATATTTAGGTTCACTAAAAATAGTGAACCTAATGAATGAAATGTAAATCAGTAGAAAATTTAATTTATTTAAAATAGTTTTGAAATGGTTACCATTCAATCATTCTAAAGCATTACAACTTTGAAATACTTCATTTTAGTTTCGTTATCGTCATTTGAGTTAATCAAATAAAACCAAATCAGTATTTATGAAAACAAAGGATAAGATTCGAAGAAAACTTAGAGGTTACTCACTAGACCCTGCATTCTCTGTTCGCTTGGATACAAAGGGAGTTAATGAGATTGTATATGAAATAAAATGGGAGAAATTAAAGAGAGGCCCAATCGGGGAGTATTTCGAAGTCATTGATAATGATCCCGCAAGTAATTGTTTTTATGATCAGATCGATCTTAATTCTGTAGAAGTGCTATCCCAAAACGGACTACCTGCAAGTGAAGGCAATCCACAATTTCACCAGCAATTCGTTTATACAATTGCCATGAAAATACTAGAACATTTCGAATCCTCTTTGGGTAGGAAAATAATATGGCTGCCTCGAAGAATAGATGATAATCTTGGTAATTTTAAGTCTGAAGAATACGTTGAAAAATTAAGATTATATCCACATGCTTTTCGTAAGGCCAATGCATATTATGACAAGAATAAAAAAGCAATTCTTTTTGGCTATTTCGAAAGCTCAGCCACAAACGATGTAAGTATGCCTGGCGGTGTAGTATTTACATGCTTGTCACCCGATATAATTGCCCATGAAACAACTCATGCTATACTTGATAGCATTCACCCTCGTTTTTCTGAAAATACAAATTGTGATGTAGCTGCATTCCATGAAGCATTTTCTGATATTGTAGCATTACTTCAGCGTTTCACAAACAAACTGCTGCTTGAACATCAAATCGCAAAAACTAAAGGTAATATTTCTGAAAATAGTTTCTTAGGTGAATTAGCTATTCAAGTTGGCAGCAGTTTAGCTCATGGAGGTAATTCACTTCGAAGTGCGATTGGTAAAATTAATTCTGAAACTGGCCTCTGGCAAAAAAATAATCCTGATCCTTCATTATATAGAAACCAATTCCAAGCTCATAAACGCGGGGCGATTTTAGTATCCACTATTTTCGATGCGTTTATTCGGCTCTATAATTCTCGTACTGAAGATTTAATAAGAATTGCTTCCAATGGTTCTGGTATTTTACAACCAGGGGCAATTCATCCCGATTTAGTAAAACGCTTAGCTAAAGAGGCATCTATAATAGCCCATCACTTGCTGCATATTTGTATTCGAGCATTGGATTATTGTCCTCCAATAGATATAACTTTCGGTGATTATCTTCGTGCACTCGTTACTGCTGATATTGATATTGCACCAAAAGATGATAATGGATATCGCATTGCCCTCATTGAAGCATTTCGAAGTTGGGGAATCTTTCCAGACCGAGTAAATACTTTGTCCGAAGAGAGCCTTTGCTGGGAGCACCCTCATTCATTAACTGATGAGGAGCAGGAAGTACTCCGTTATACAGCTCAGAGACTTAAAGATTGGATAGCACCCATTTCACACTTAAGCTCTCAACAAAATGCAGACCGACAAAAAATATATTTCGAATCAAAACACATTCAGGCGCAATTTCACAAGCTGTTAATCAATAAAAAAAGAGAAATATTGGGCGAAAAAGATTGGTCAAATCTGTTGACTAAATTAGGCCTAACAGACCATCCATTAACATTTCATTACGAAGGTAAAGCCTATAAAACGACACACCCACTTCCAATCCAAATTCATAGCATTCGCCCTTTACAAAGAATTAGCAGAGAAGGGTCATTAGTGGAGCAAGTATTAGTTACAATTACTCAAACATTTAGGATTAGTGAAGGCGATTTAGCTGGAGCAAAGTTCCGTGGCGGCTGTACTTTAATATTAAATATTTCAAATGATTATGATGTCGAGTACATTATTTATAAAAACATACACAGTAATGATCGTTTTCAATATCAAATGAATTTTCAAAATGGAAAAGTAAAAGAATACCATCCACTTTCTGAATCTATGTATGAAGAAAGTTCTGGGTTCAGTACAATTAACTTCTCAAATCTACACTCACTTTAAACCTAATTAATATGGCAATTACAGCACGCGTTAGAATGTACAATGTTGGTGAACTAGGAGATTGCTTTTTTTTGACCTTTAAAGATGGAAAAAAAGAATGCAATTTACTCATCGATTGTGGATCATTCAGAAACAGCGCTAAATCAAAACAAAACTTAACAAAAATTGTCAAACACATAAAATCCGAATTAAAGGAAAAAAAATTGAATGTTGTTGTTGGTACGCATCAACACAATGATCATGTTTCTGGTTTTGTGCATTGTTCAAAAGAGTTTGATGGACTAATCGAAAATACCTGGCTGTCATGGTTAGATAACCCTAAAGATAGTTTGGCAAAAAAAATTAGTAAAGAGCAGAAAAACCTTGTTGACAACCTTAGATTAGTAAATAATAAGATAACAGAACTTAAATTAAAAGGAGATTTTTCACCACTTCAAGATACACTTGGTTTTTATGCAGCAACACCAGATGGCCCTGAAATTCCTTGGCAAGGAATGCAAAATTTAAAATCACTGCCAACGGAAGTTCATTATTTAGATCAGGGCGAAATTCTAAGTATTCCCGGCATTAGCAAATTGGATGTGAAAGTATATGTACTAGGCCCACCAAGGAATGAAAACTTATTGTTTGATAAAGATCCAAAGAAATCAGAAACCTACGACCCGCATTTGTGGCAAGCTACCGAAGAAGCAGGTCGTTTATTTTCAGCACTTACAAGCCATTCAACACAAAAATATAGGGAAGAAAATAACTATCCATTTAACTCCAAATATAAAAAAGTTAAACTTGAAATTGATACCGAAATAGTTAAACTTTATGATAAAGAGCAATGGCGCAATATTGATTCTGCCTGGTTAGATAGCGCTAATCAACTCGCCCTTTTTTTAGATTCTTATACCAACAATTGCAGCCTTGTACTTGCATTCGAACTTGTAAAATCAGGCAGGGTATTACTTTTTGCAGCTGACGCCCAAACAGGTAATTGGACATCATGGAAGGATATAAAATGGGATGGACAAAAAAAGTCTTTTACAACATATGATCTTTTGGCAAATACAGTCTTATATAAAGTAGGGCATCATGGCAGTCACAATGCAACACTTGTTGAGGCTTTAGAAGCAATGAATCATGAAGAATTAGTGGCACTTATACCTGTTGACAAAAACGATCCTAATATAACAAAACTCAATGGATGGAAAATGCCAGCTAAAAATTTATTTAAACGACTCAAAGAAAAAACTCAAAACAGAGTGTTGAGGATGGATGAAGGATTTGCGAGTGGATGCGATCCAGTCAAAGATAAATCTAAATCCAAATGGAAAAATTTACCTCACACACCAAAAATTCAAAAGGAAGGTAAGCGTATATTCTATGTTGAATACATTGTTCAAGGATAATCGTAAATACGAGAGTATATATTGATACAAATAGGGTTTCTTGATAATATTAAACAAACTATGACACTCCACCTCAAATAACAAAAATGGTGTAATTTTCTATTGAAAAACCGAATAGTGTATAGTAATTTTTTCATATATAACTTGAAATGAGTCTAGAGACCTTCAGCAATTGCGAAGGCAAGCGAATACTCTGTCGAATGTGAAATTGAAATTTGAATTGAGTTTACCCCAAGGTTCTTAGCAATTTTCTTTATAGCTCCTTTGAGACTAACACTAGGTTGTCCTTTCTGTGATTTTAAAATTTGAATTTCGGTCAATGATATTCCATCCTCCATTACTACACCTAGAGATTTTAAGACGGCCTCTTTTGCTGCAAATCGTCCTGATATAAAACGAATAGATTGGAAATTATTTATTTGTTTTAGCTCAATTTGAGAGAAAATCCTAACTAGTAAACGTGGTTTTTTATCCCAACCTAGTTTTGTTGTAAATTCATGTTGAACAATATCACACCCAATACCAATTATCATATCTGCTCAAATTCTGCACTTTGGTTTACCATATCAAAGTGTACTTTTCCACCGTTATATTTTTTTAGTTTACGAAATAAATCAAATCCCATTAAAATGGCGTTTTTCCAATCTTTTTTAGACCGAACTCTAACTTCAAATACACTTGTCATTTCTTTAATTTGGTTCAACAACATAGGGCTTATTTTTGAATTATTCTCAAAAAAAACCTCCCTTTTTGCTTTATTAAATACCAATAGCGAAATAGCTTCTTCAGTTATCGTAGCTCTTGCTCCATCTTCAATTTCATCTGTTTCAGGATCACTTTTTCGCTTTCTCTTTAGCATTGACCGAGTGCAAGGGGACCAACCTAACAAAGTTGCAAAAGTATAATGAAAGACGTCATGGAATCTATATTCATCATTCTCAATACAATTATTGTCAATTATATCGCCAATTTGAACTCCATCAATAGAAACACGGGATTTCAATTTTTTATCGACATTAATTGTTTCAAAATTTACAGTAAATTTCCGAGGTAGTTGTTCATTAGTGCTAAAATTTAAATCGAAAAATTTCCTTCCTGATTTCATTGTTTTAGAGTTTTTTTTGTATTTTATTTAAACTGTCTATTTGTAAAATTAAATTCCTCTTTTCTTTAAGCATATTATTTAAAGTAGAATCAGAAGAAATTTCTACTTGCTTTTTATAATATCCATCGTTTGATCCCACGGAGTACATACCCCAATCAGTCAAAATTTTAATCGCAATTACAACCAAAACTCCAAGCGCTGTTTTGAAGATATAATCACGACCATTAATTTTGTTTTCTAATATTTTATAATTATCATTAATTTTTTCCAGCAAAACATTTGGTGAAGCTAGTTCTAGCGCATTTAAACTATCTATATATTTTACTGGAATAGAATCTAGGTTTTTATGCTCTAGTCCTGTTTTCTCGTAGCTTGTTTCTTCACCTTGTTTAATTTCCAAATTTGCAAACCAAATTAAAAAACAAGGTTCGCCTCTCACTAATGATACTGGTCCTGATCCTGCATTATATACTGAAAAAATTAATTTTCCGCAAAATCCTGGATCAACATGAAACCCAGAAACATTAATGAGCCCTCTTAATTTAATTCCTGCTTTTATTGAAATAAATGCAATTTTGTCTATAGGGATTTCTATTTTTTCATTGGAGAGTAATAAACCAAATTGACCTGGGTTTAAAGTAATCTGTTCTTTAGGTTTAGATAAATATTCTTTCGATTTCTCCTTAGAATCAGTTCTAAATATTTCATCACCTAGGGATAATTCATAAGCACCACAAACTACCCGCCTTGGATCGTAGGGAGTAATTACTTTTTCAGACTTAAGCAAGTCTCTAACTTTCTCTGTTCCTAAAAATGACATAATGTAATGTTAAAGTATTTTTTAAATTATTCATATTTAATTAGAATTATTAAACTAGGTTTTTAACTCTTTTTCCACATTTATGTTTGTAATTTCTTTTCAAACTGAGCCTTTGACTTACGCCTTAGTTGCTTGTATGTTCTCATTAATACCCCATTTTGGAGGGAACCACAAATTAATAGGTTGTGAATTGGGTTTAAACATTTGTTTTATTCTATTCCTATCACTGTTTCCGTTAATAGTTGGGTGCTTTACTCTTGAATATTTATCTACTTCACAGAAAATGTTTTGACAATCGATTAACTGCAGTTTCCGACCCCAGATAGTTTTAAAATTTAGTCCAAGTCTTTCAAATTCAATATCCTGTCTATCAGTCATAAATTTAATAACCTCCATATGATTTAGCCCACCTAGATCAGTAAAACATTTACTTATACCACCTTTCGCACCGGGGCCAGGTACAACAAATTCAGATTCTAAAAAATTAGTTATCGAGGAATAATTAAGGTCAATCAGCAGTTGATAGGCTAAGAAATCGCCAAGTCCTGGGAAGCCTTTAATTATTTCAAATGCATCTTGCATCCTCTTTGAAGTCCCCAAACTTTCATGTGTGTCACTTTCAATCATAAACTCGATAAGCTTCAAATGATTTGAGTGTTTCCTTATTCTTCCAAAAGAAGACTTACCAGAGGGCATAATATAAGCCCCGGAATAAATTTTAATACCATCTTTTAGTGCCTTGCTTAATATTCTATCATAACGATTGAAATTATAGTTTTTCCAAGTTAATTCACCCAAATTTTTTGATAGTAACTCCCACGTCTCAATTTTATTAAACAGTTTAAATAATAGAACCCTGAAAAAGACCTCTAGAGCTGAACTTGGCAATTTTGAATTATAAATAACTTCCTTGATTAAGTACTGGCTAACTCGATCGGTAGCACGATAAACATTGGTAAATTTATATTTGGCAATAATTGAGTCTTCCGTCCAAGGGAATTTAGATCCATTGAATCTCTTAAAGAAAATGTCTTGCCTTTCAGTTGCAAATTTCCAATACGTATCATAAACTTCAGTAGTTTTCAAAGGAATTATGTGCTGAATAATAAAACTGTCCGAAATTGTATTTTTTTTCGGTTTCTTTTTTTCTGTCACAGGTGCTCCTTTAAATGATTAAATAAATGAATTCAATTTAGTTAATAATTCCTTTGCTTCGACCTTTGAGATGTTCTGAGTATCAAGTGCTTCTACACCAATAAAACAATTAAATCTTTCAAACTTTATATCAAGTTCATTAGCTACGAATTTACCAAGATTTATTAAACCTAGCCAATTTCCATATGATCTTTGGTAAAGATATTGAATTGCATAAAAGCTATTTAAAACCAAACCTCCGTCTTTAGTTTTATAAAATGTTATGTGCTGCAAACAGGGAAAACCTTGGAAAGGTTGATTAGTATGATCTTTTCTAGGGTCAAATATAGCAATTTGTAGCTTCGATCTACGTTTAATTTTCCCACTTTGCAATGTTCTAATTATCATTTCCAATTGATTTATTTTTGTCATCTCATCATCAAATGCTATCATTCTCTCAAAATATGTTCCTTTTCCATTCCCGCGGGCATCTATTTTTTTTATGCGTGGCAAATTTCTCATATATCTAGAGTAAAGTTCTTTTCGGTCCCTATTACATAGCAAATAAAGCGAATTGGGAAAAATAGTTTCCGAAACTGTTTGAACTCGACCTAATTTCTTTTTATCCAAACTTTCATCTAGGATTGCGCGAATTTTAAGTGACTCTTCAAATTCAGTTAATGTAAGTATTAATGGTGTAATTTCGCTTTCTTTACTCAAGATAATTCTTTGAAGCCCTTGAACCCATGCGTTAGATAAATTGGTATCTTCAATTATAGGATTAATTGTCATAAGTTAATAAATTTAATTTTCCAGATGCCTATATTCAGCAAGTCCAGTGTAGCCAAGTTTTTGTACTCTCACGAAATAATTTTGGTTGTCCCCATCCCCAATGATTCTATCAATGCCTGGTTTATCAGCGATATAAACTACACCCGATGAAGTATTTTCTCTTTTGTAAAGTCGATTTCCTTCGACTCTAATTGATGGAGGAAGTATAATTGCATTGCCAACTTCAAGGTCAACGACTTTAGAAGAATTTAATTCATCAAAAATCTTAAAGTGAGATTTAAGCTCATTGGTTCCAATTATACTCGCCCAAATTTTGTTAGGATTTATTTTTAAAAGGTTTTTTGCAAAATCTTCTTTTATTAATCCGTTTTTTTGGCAATGACTTATCAAAGTTCTATATCCGGTGCCAAATGTAGAGGATATTAAATGAAATTGCTCAGGAGTTGAGGCGTTGATATTCCAGTCCCTTTTAACAAATTCTGTAAGAACTGCAGTTACTGGCATTAAAAGAGAACCGGCAAAGATATCTACCAGATATTCATTTCTGTCGTATCCTTTAGATATTCCAGTAGTCAAGATGTCAACTTTATTTCCATGTTCAAATAGGTGGTGCCCCAATTCATGTGCGCATGTAAAGCTTCTTCGCCCCAACGGCCTTTGATTTGAAATTAAAATTTGAGGTATTGATCCATCGGTTCTAACAAAGTACATTCCCTCCATATTTATTTCTACGAACCTGACTGTAATATCCATAGTATAACATAAGTCTAAAATATTAAGAGGTTGGTAAGGGAGTATTTTATACCTTTTTCTTATCTCGCTAGCCTTTCTCAATGCTTCCAATACTAGGTCATTCATTTTTATAATTTTTCTTAGGAAATATTTTTAGTAATGTGAAAAGTTTTTCACGATCTTCTTGACTTAATTTATTTAATTCCCGAGCAGCAAATTTCAAATCATCTTCATTGTCTTGGCTTAAAAGCCATAACATATCAACTTTATATAAATTAGCAAATCGTATAAGTTCATCTGCACTCACTTTACGTTTACCACTTTCGATTTCTGAAATTGAAGGACGCTGAAGCCCCAATTTTTCAGCAGCTTGAATTTGAGACAAGCCTGATAGCACTCTAGCTTCTTTCAATCGTAATGCAATTTTTTCCTTTTCGGTATTCAGATTGTTATTTTCCATTCTTTGCGATTTTAATTAGTTTTTCTGTTGCTTCTTTTATTGTTAATTGCCTATGCTTAATTTTATCAAAGAAAATATACTCTTTCAGTGGGATGGTTATACCTAAGGCTTCCTCAAGATTTGGAGTTAAATCCACTAGCACTTGACTGGCAAAAAAGTTCCCCGGAATACAGGATTCATTTATTTCTGCACCAATTTTTAAAAGCTTATTAATATCTTCAACCACATTAATTATAGTATCTACAACGGTTTTTTTATTAAGATTTACCATTTTGTGTAAGAATTTCATACAAAGATGTAGGAAATTATTACAATTTCCAAATTTATTTTAAAATAATTTTATTTTTATATTTAAATTTTAATAATACGCCCTCTTTTTAGCAGTTTGAAATGGGTATATGATCGAACCGTGGGAATCAGAGTATATTTTAATAGCTTGGAAAAAAGGAGTTCGGCTCCATGCCTTCGAAAAAATCACGCCAAACCAATACAGGAGTAGAGACTACACCTGTATTGCACACTTGTGTTTAAGAGTTTGTCATGATTTTACCTCAGTCAGGGAGCCTCACACGCAGCCTCCTTTGTCCTCAAGGTAGCTTTACTCATATCGTTCATTCCACTTCAGGGGCTTCCGCTTTGCTCCAACTCCCTTCGTGTCATTCTCTCATTTCGTTTCAGCCACCTTGAGTCCATCGGCTGCTGGTTAGTTTAGCTCGCCTGCGCACTCGAATGGGCTGCGGGGTTGTCATGGTTTTTGATGCAAAAACACACGCCAACCCCTTGTGTACTGCGAAGGCTGATGCCTTCTTCTACATAGGTCGCAACCGTCCTGCTTGCCGGCAGGACTTTCTTGCTCCCACCCATTACTCAGCTCGCAGCTCCATTCATTTCGTTGCACTCCATTCTTTCCGCTTTAACGGCGAGCTTAAGTTTTCATATTTGAATTGTACTAATTTACTAAGAGTGTATATTTGTATTAATAAAATATAACTCAAATGGCAAAAAAAATCACACCAAAAGACAACAAGTCTAATATGCAAAATCCTAATAAAGGGAATGCAGGTACGAATAACCAATTTGATCAGAATCAAGGCAACCAAGGTAAACAGCAAAATCCAAATCAGAAAGGTAAGAAGGGTAAATAACCTGTACCAAATCAAAGTATATCGCAAAGTTAGCCTGACTGTTCATGGCTCTCTTTTTTTTACCAAGAAATTCCGGAATAACACAAATCCCACCTCACAAAGGCAACCAATTTATTCCGTTGATTATTGTTTTAAAAGCTAGAGTCAGGCAGCGGAGTGCTTTCCTCCTTCTCTATTTGTAATTTTCTTCAAATTTCATGCTATGAGTAATATCAAAAAAGAGGTTTATTCAATTGCGATTATTGTCGCGATAAATATAATAACTATTGCATTGGTCTTTGGATTAACAGCATTGATGAAAATTAAATATGGAATCTGGTTCTTTATAGGATATATAATGTTTTCAATATTAATATATTTACTTTGGTCAAAATATCCTAATAAAGCAACCAAACTTATTTACTATATTGTTATTTCGCCTTGGACTTTGCTTCGTGCGTTTATGATAATTGCAATTCCACCACTTTCAATTCAAATGGTTCTTTATTTTTACCTAGGATTAGCATTTCTTATTCCGCTTTTATTAAAGAATTTGGATATTAATTTTTCGATATTCTCGCTCCAACCAGAAACTTGGACCTATATAGTATTAACTATTGGCTGTATGTTTGCTTTTCTTGGCAATAAAATACTTAGATATTTTGTTTATCGAGTCTTTCCTTTTACAGCAAGTAAGTCTGACAGAGCAAAAAATTCTACGCTTCTTGAGTTAAATGATTACATTATTTCTAAAAATAATATTCGATTTGTTATCTTTTTTATATATTTCATCTATTTAATCATCATTAATTTTCTGAATTTAGAAGGTGAGAATTTTTATACAACTCCGGAAAATGACACTGCCGTTTTACAGTCTTTTGTTACCTTTATCGCATTTGACAGAATTTTAGCAGCGTCCCAAAATACCGAATTTAAGCCTTCAAAACTTCTTTCAATTCTAAAATCTTCCATTTCACAAATAGCCCACCGAATCGATAATGACAAATCTGATACAATTAAAGATTAGAAGTTTGCCTAGAATCCCTATTTTTTAAATGACAAATTAGTAATACAATGATCACTATAGCTGAAGAAATATATTTCATTCAAAACTTAATCAAAACTTTAGATGATGGAGAAAAAAGGTTCTCCTTAGGAGCGTATGAATTTACAAATTCTTGGTTTTCATTTACACCAGATATGGAAAATGAGTTTGACGCATCCTATGGCAGTAAGCTGTCTGTAATCGTTATTCAAGGATCAGGGACTATTGAATTCTTCCATTCATTTTGCACCATGGAGTATGGATCAATGTATCTAAGACTTTCCTACTGTGCCAGGGACACTAAAAGCTCTATAAACTAACGGTTCCATTATATGGTATAGATTCTGTCCAAGCAAAATTATTGGACCTCTGGAAGAGCCATTTTTAGGATTATGAATGTATTAAATTTGTTAGGTAAATTTGTACAGTGGAATCACTTGATCCAATCAAAAACGACCTGAGCCGCCTTGGATCAGTTAAACGGTTTATAATCCCAGCGATTATTTCCATTGGAATTTTGTATTCATACCTATATTACAATAGGTTCGGAATAAACATTTTTAATTATCTGAAATTTCAAGAGTTCATTACTGCATTCT
>JAYSYX010000189.1:0-4095 GCA_043727235.1 Bacteroidota bacterium | reverse complement strand
GAGAGAGGAGTTGGTTTTCGTTGAGGCGAAAAGGGAGAGGAGGGTGAGTTATGAGGTCTTGCTTTGCTGGGGCGAAAAAGGAGAAAAGTACGGAGGATAATTATATATTTAATTTTATTATTTTTGGGTTAGTAATTGTTTAACCCTAAAATAATTTATATGTTCTTAGATTTAGCGCATACTAAAATCCCTGTTTATAGTGAAACACGGAAATTTGTAATGGAATGTTATAAAGCCATAAAATATTTCCCAACAGAAGAAAAATACGCCTTAGCTCAACAAATTAAACGCGCTGCACTTTCAGTTCATCTAAATGTTGCCGAAGGTGCTTCAAAAAGTTCCCCTACTGAACGAAAAAGATATTATGAAATTGCAAGAAGTTCATTAGTTGAAGTAGATGCAGCTTTTGATGTTGCTGAAGACCAATCATATTGTAAAAAAGAAAATTTACAATCTCTTGGTGATTCTATAAATATATGTTTTCATCAATTAAGTCTTATTATAAATTCACTTAAATAAATTTTAATAATTTAATAAAAATTATAACTAATGTGTGAGAAAAAAGAAATTCAAATAGGCATTCCATCATTGGCCACCGCGGACTGTGAAATTCACTATTTGGCATCGCCAAATAGGAACCTCCTTTCTCCTCTCTCCTTTCTCCTCCCTTCTCATTGCTCCCTCCTCCCATGAACGATTTTGCCTGGATAGCATTTATTCTGATTGTTTACATGGTTGTGATACGACCAATGGTGCAGGGAATTCTTAAAAAGGAACCTGGTTCCAAGGGAAATAACAATCCCCCGAAAAATCCTACTTCAAAAAAGAAGGACGACGATTATGTAGATTATGAGGAGATCAAATAATTTGATTCTCGCAGGGTTCTTTTCGCCTAAAAAATAATTATACAGACAAAACCCCGCGATGTAAAGTCATTCTTTCTTCTTATTAAAAAGATCATCCAGTTTGTCCTTCATACTTTTCATCACTTCCTCGGTCTTATCGGCAACATCCTTGAAGATCTCTTCTGTTTTTTCTTTCATATCAACTGCGGTGTCCATTAATTTCTCTTTAATACCTTCACTTAGTTTTCCACCTGCCAACATATTGTCGATCTGCGAATGAAATGACTTCGGCATTTTTTCCTTTAAATATTCCGAAATAGTTTCAATCGATTTTTTCGCCTGCTCATCCGTAACCACGGCTGATTCAGTAACTTTTTTAATTAAGTCTTCCATGTTATATTTATTAAGTTGTTAATTTGATAATTTAATAATTTTTTGCTTAGTCTAATTTAATAATCTGATTACATACCTAAAGGTCGAAGCCGGCTGTTCATATAGTAATTTATTAGTCTGGTAATTTGATAATTATAGTTACCCGGCTTTTCATTGGTACATTTTTTTTGGCTGTTTCATTTTCAATTGTCAATTGTCAATTTATTTCCCACCATCTCCGCCGGCACCACCCACGCATCAAACTCTTCCGCCGTTACATAACCAAGTTCTACTGCCATTTCTTTTAATGTTTTATGCTCCTTATGTGCTTTTTGGGCAATCTCTGCTGCTTTATAATAACCGATCTTAGTATTTAAAGCTGTAACCAACATCAATGAATTATTTACATGTGCAGCAATATTTTTTTCTATTGGTTCAATTCCAACTGCACATTTATCATTGAAAGATACACAAACATCTCCGATTAATCTTGCGCTGTGTAAAAAATTATAGATCATCATTGGTTTGAAAACATTCAATTCAAAATGCCCGCTGGCACCTCCAATATTTATTGCGACATCATTTCCTAAAACTTGTGCGGCAACCATGGTCATTGCTTCGCATTGTGTTGGATTTACTTTTCCGGGCATAATAGACGATCCCGGTTCATTATCGGGAATATGAATTTCGCCAATTCCGCTCCTTGGCCCGCTTGATAACATGCGTATATCATTTGCTATTTTCATTAAAGAAACAGCAACTGTTTTTAATGCTCCGTGGGTTTCAACAATTGCATCATGTGCTGCAAGTGCTTGAAATTTATTTTCGGCAGTAATAAATGGTAACCCCGTAAGATCAGCAATATTTTTTGCAACTAATTCTGAATATCCGGGAGGAGTATTTATTCCTGTTCCCACTGCAGTTCCTCCTAAGGCCAATTCACTTAGATGCGCTAAGGTATTTTTAATAGCTTTTAATCCGTGGTCCAATTGAGAAACATATCCGCTTATCTCTTGTCCCAAAGTTAATGGAGTGGCATCCATGAAATGTGTGCGTCCAATTTTCACGATATGCATAAATGAAAGGGATTTTATTGCGAGCGTATCTCTTAATTTTTCAATTCCCGGAATTGTATTTTCTAGCAATATTTTATAAGCCGCAATATGCATTGCCGTGGGAAAAGTATCGTTGCTTGATTGCGATTTATTTACATCGTCGTTGGGATGTATGATCTTTTTTTCATCGGTCAAATTTCCACCGGAAATTACATGTGCGCGATATGCAATTACTTCATTTACGTTCATGTTGCTCTGCGTACCGCTCCCGGTTTGCCAAACAACCAATGGGAACTGGTCATTTAATTTCCCTTCCAATATTTCATCACAAACCTGACCAATAATATCAGATTTACTTTTATCCAATACATTTAATTGATTATTTGTAATTGCAGCTGCCTTTTTCAAATAAGCAAATGCAGCAATAATTTCCTTCGGCATCTTATTGATATCCTGCGCTATCGGAAAATTCAAAATAGAGCGTTGTGTCTGAGCGCCCCAGTAAACTTCGGAGGGAACTTCTATGGAGCCCATCGTATCTTTTTCTATTCTCATTGGATTGTTGATGATTGATTTAAATGAGTAATGAGTTATGAGTAATGAGTTTGCTTCTACTTAGCCGAGTAGTTAATTGTCAAATAAAAATATCCGATCAAGCCGGGTATCATTAACAAGCTTGCCTCCTACTTAACCTAATAATTAATTTTCGTTTTTAACATTTCCGATCAAACCGGATAATTGTTTAAAACAGCTAACAATTTCTTCACCTAATCGCTTCATGTCTTCTTTTCCGCAATGATATTGCGTTTCACAGAAATCAAGTGCTGTATCAACTTCAATTAATGAACTTCTTGCAATTTCATAAAATCTTTTCCTCTCTGTTTCCGATTTCCTTGATGAACCTTCAGCAATATTTAAATAAACTGAAAGGGCAGCCCTCCTGATTTGTTGAACCAGATTATACTTTTCTTCTGCAGGCAATAATTGAGTGACTTTGTAACATTCAATCAATAATTTTTGGGATGTTAAAAACACTGGCATTCGCGTATGCGCTAATTCTAAGAACATTTTTATTCATTTTTAAGGGTTATAAAAAATAAACAATAGTATATTAAATAAAATTCCAACTGGGATCAAAACTCATTACTCATAACTCATTACTCATTCTACACTGTCATAATCTCCGCCTCTTTCACCGCTAAATGTTTATCAACTTCCGAGGAGAATTTGTCGGTTAGTTTTTGCACCTGATCTTCACCGTCTTTTGCCATGTCTTCGGGGAGACCATCTTTTTGTAATCTTTTTATTTCTTCATTGGCTTCCTTGCGATAATTGCGAATTGCTATTTTAGAAGTTTCGCCCATATTTTTTGTTTGTTTTACCAGATCGCGCCGCCTTTCTTCGGTAAGAGGTGGCATTACTAATCTGATAACATCTCCATTATTTATTGGAGTTAATCCGATATTGGCTGCGAGAATTGCTTTTTCAATTTCGCCCAACATTTTTTTATCCCAAGCCTGAATTGTAATTGTTCTAGCGTCTGGTAATGACAGATTGGAAACCTGATGCAAAGGAGATAAGGCACCATAATATTCCACTTTTATATTATCTAAAATTGCAAGGCTTGCTCTTCCGGCACGCACATGCGAAAGTTCAACTTCTAAATGTTTAATGGCTTTTTGCATTTGCTCCTGAGCCATGTCGATCACGAGACTAAGATCTTCTTCTGTCATATTATTTTATTTTAATAGGGTATATAATTTTTCGTTTGTATTCTTCATTCTTTCATTTCTATTCCCTTCCCTCAGACCTCACAGGTTAAA
>JAYSYX010000188.1:0-32920 GCA_043727235.1 Bacteroidota bacterium | reverse complement strand
AACATCCTGAATGTTACAAATTTATCCTCGTAGCTTTTGCGAATCAGAACTACCAACTGCCACTGCAAACTGCCCACTATTTATTAACTTTATCTTCTATGAAATTCAAATTAAATAAAACCTACACTCTCCTCACAATTCTTCTTTTTTGCATAGAAGTCTGCATAGCCCTTTTTGTAAAAGATAAATTCATCCGCCCCTATTTTGGTGATCTTTTGGTGGTGATTTTAATTTATTGTTTTGTAAAAACATTTTTTAATACTCCCGTTGTTAAAACCGCAATTGCTGTTTTATTATTCGCGTATTTTATAGAATTATTGCAATATCTTCAATTAATTGATATACTAGGATTACAAAATTCTAAACTGGCCAAAATAATTATGGGTTCTGCTTTTAATTGGTTTGATATGTTGATGTATACGATTGGAATTGGTGTTGTTTTATTTATCGAAAAATCACGCAAGTGAGGCTCCCACTTTTTCAGTGGCGATCTTACTTGAGTGAATGGTGAGTGGTGAGGGTCGTTCGCAGCGTGTTTAGATTTCACCCGGAGACTTTGATTCACGAAAATGAGTAATGAGTTATGAGTAATGAGTTTACTTCGAGTGCGGAAGAAAATTCAATTATTTCATGAAAGCTTCAGTTCGGAGGTAACTGAAACCTGCGCTCGATAAGCTACTCATTACTCATAACTCATTCTGAGAAAGTTTAATTTTTCCATGAAAGTTTCAATTCGGAGGTAATGATAACCTGCGCCCGATAACCTACTCATTACTCATAACTCATTACTCATTCAGGTTAATGTCTCACGATTTACTGCAAGATCAACAGTTCATTTATCCTTTGTAGTTTAAGCTAAGGTGGTCGTTGCACGATTCACGAAAAGCATTATATTTACAAACAAAATTCTTATCATGAAACGTAGCCATTTCTTCTCAATATATATAAATAAATCACTTCGCCTGTTGTTCGGTATGATTTTACTTGGAAGTATAGTCTCCACAACATTTGCCCAATTCGCTGAACCTCCTGTGCCGATACCAATTTCGGCAAACTGGACTTTGGAAAAAAACCAGGCAGGAGCTTCCTATGGAAGATCAGTTTCGGGTGCGGGCGATGTAAATGGTGATGGATATGAAGATGTAATTGTTGGTGCTCCATTATTTGATAACGGACAGGTTGATGAAGGCGCCGCATTTTTATATTATGGTAGCGCGGCAGGATTATCCGCATCACCTGGTTGGAATGCTCAATCAAATCAGGTTGGTGCACAATTTGGATTTTCTGTTTCCACTGCAGGCGATATTAATAATGATGGATATGATGATGTAATAATTGGTGCTCCATATTTTGACAATGTCGAAATAAATGAAGGTAGAGTATTTCTTTACATGGGTTCGTCAACGGGACTAAATACAACGGCCATTTGGACCAGTGAATCAGATGAACCAGGTGCCCTTTATGGTTATGATGTTGCCAGTGCCGGTAATATAAATAATGATGCATTTGATGATATTATAATCGGCGCACCGATATATGATTATTTCGATTTTGGAGACCCAAATCAAGGCGGCATGATATTTTCTTTTTATGGTAGTGCAACAGGGCTATCTGCAATGGCAGACTGGCAACATACAGAAGGCGATGAGGAAACAGGTTATGGTATTTCTGTTTCCACTGCCAGGGATGTGAATAGTGATGGATATGATGATGTAATTGTAGGAGCGAACACTTGGGGTTGGGAAGGTGATGGAAGAGCATTTCTATATTATGGAAGTGCAACAGGATTAGGTGCAACTTTCGCATGGAGTGATTTCGGATCTTATGAGGCTGCATTTTTCGGAACTTCTGTTTCCACAGCAGGTGATGTGAATGCGGATGGTTTTAGCGATGTAATTATTTCCGCTCCAAATATGGCGGGGTTAGCAGGTGATGGAATTGTGTATTTATATTATGGTAGCGAAACAGGAATTTCTATTAATCCGGATTGGCAAATAGGAACTGATCAGGAATCTGCGGATTATGGTCAGTCAATTTCAACGGCGGGAGATATGAATGGAGATGGTTATAGTGATATAATTATCGGAGTTCCGGATTATTCTCATGGACAAACGGAAGAAGGTGTAATTTATATTTTTACCGGCGGCCCTGATGGCATTCCGGGAACCACGGCATGGGTTGCGGAATCGAATCAAATAAATGGAAACCTTGGTTCGTCGGTTGCAAGTGCGGGCGATGTGAATGGTGATGGATTCGACGATGTTATTTCCGGTGCTCCATTTTTTGATAATGGTCAGACAGATGAAGGTCAGGCCAGAGTTTATCTCGGAAATAGTGGATGTGAAACTCCTCCAGATGTAACATTTGTTTTTGCTGATGATATAGTGTGTGCTGCAGATGGTATTTATACTTTGACTGACGGAATTCCTTCCGGAGGAACTTATACCGGAACAGGAATAGTAGGCACCAATCAATTCGATCCCGGAGTTTCCGGAATAGGTGCACATACCATTACATATACCTACATCGCTCCGGGTGGTTGTTCTGCAACTGCAACGGATGTTATAACCGTTTCTGAAAATCCCATAGCTGCAACAACCTTGGGCTCTGCAAGTTTGAATTTATGTGTGAGTAGTCCGGTAGTTTTAGTTGCAAATACCGGAACGGATATTACTTATCAATGGTATAAAAATAATGTTCCGATTCCAGGAGCAATTTATTTAGCTTATTTAGCTTATACCACCGGAAATTATCAGGTGCAGGTTACAAATGATTCAGGCTGTTCAAAAATGTCATCCAAGAAAAAAGTAACACATAGTGGTTGCAAAGAAGGTGAAGAAATTAATAATAATGAACTTGTAATTTATCCGAATCCGAATAATGGTGAATTTAATTTTACTTTTACTTCGGAAAATTTAAAAGCAGGTAATATTTTAATAGAAATATTTGATATTACAGGTAGATTGGTTGGAGAAAGTAAATTTAATATCGATGGCATGGAAATTCAGCAAAGCTTAAATTTGGATCTACCCAGCGGCATTTATACTATGAAATTAACGCAGGGCAATATTTTTACATCAAATAAGTTTATAATAAATTAAAATACGAATCCAAAAAAATGCCTGAAAACGAGGATGATAAAGTAAATGATTATATTCCGGATTATAGGGAGAAAACCTTGCGTATCTTCAAATCCTTTGAAGATCAAAATAATTACGAGCGCGAACAAATGGCAAAGTTAACACCAATTGAATTGCTTCAAAATCTTCGCAGGTATATTAATATTGCATATGGCATGCACGGATTTGATCCCAATAATTTACCTGAAAAACATACACTTACTTTTTATAAAAATAACGAACGAAGTAAATGAATATTTTTGACACTTACTCAAAATTGGTTCTCGAAACTCTAAATAAAAACGGAGTAGAATATCTTGTAGTTGGTGGTTATGCAGTAAACTATTATGGCTATAATAGAACAACTGGAGATATCGATCTTTGGATCAAACCAGATAATATCAATCGCGATAAAATAATATCGGCTTTAAAATCCCTTTATGTAGACGAGTCTTCTTTAGATGTACTAAAAAATATGAATTTTGAGGAACACCTTGTTTTTAGCGATGGAGAAAAGCCCTTTAAAATAGATTTTATGACGCACGTATCTGGTGTGAATTTTTCTGATGCTTGGTTAAGTAAACAAATGTCGGAAATTGAAGGCCTTTCAATTCCATTCATTAATTTACATCACTTAGTAATTAGCAAGTTTAGCACTGGTAGGCCAAAGGATAAAGTAGATGTGGAGGAATTACAGAGAATACAGCAAATTAAAAATAATAAAAATCCATATTAAAAATAACATTTCAAGAGTATCTAATGCATGTAAGATCAGTTTTTAAAGAAAGTCAAATTGTCAATCAAAAGTTCTTTGCGCCATCTGAAACCTAAATTTACCACAGGCTTTTGTTAATGAGATTGCTGTAATAATGAATATTATAAAGAATAACGTTAAGGTTAATTGATTTTGGGGCGTGTCCCTGTGGGCCGCGCTTTTCGCTACAAGTCCTCGCTCGTGCCTCGCTGTGGGCTTTCCGCTGCAATCGCTCACGCGGGCGTATTCTACCAATTAGAATAGTAAATCTGCATCAATTTCAACTACCTTACAAATTGGCATGCAAAAAATGCAGAAATAGCAAGTTTTAATGAAAAATTTGCAAAACCATTACTCAAAAATAGTGAATATGATGAAAAATTTGCAAAAGGTGTGTATTTATGAAGAAGATTTAGCAGATTTGACATTAATCTTAGTTTTCAGCAGTTTACCCAAAACCATCGATAAAAAGGAGATTTTTAATGTGGGCCTTTGGTTAAAAGAAAACGAGCACCCGAGGATGCCCGCTTTAAAAGTTTTCACAACGGAATAATCCTTATTGTGAATTGCTTCAAATTATGGGGCTAAATTACTAAATAAAATAGAAATACAAAAACTATGAAGAAAATTTTAGGGTTAGATTTAGGGACAAATTCAATTGGATGGGCGCTAATTAATCAAGATATAAATAGCTCAGTGTCCAAAATTCTTGGATCTGGCGTCCGAATCATACCGATGGATCAAGGAATAATCGGCGATTTTGAAAAGGGAAACTCAGTATCACAAACTGCCGAACGAACAAAATATAGAAGTGTAAGAAGACTACGAGAACGATTTCTTTTACGCCGGGAAAGACTTAACCGAGTATTAAACATTTTAGGCTTTTTACCAACTCACTATTCCGCTTCAATAGACTTTACTCATAGTAAAGGTCAATTTTATGATAATAAAGAGCAGAAAATCGCATATTATAAGGATGAATCAGGCAATTACCAATTTTTATTCAAAAAATCATTTCTTGAGTTCTTAACGCAATTTAAGTTATTGAATACTGAAATTAAAAATATCCCATTTGATTGGACCATCTATTATTTAAGAAATAAAGCTCTTTCAGAAAAAATTGATAAAGCAGAATTATCATGGATAATATTACATTTTAATCAAAAACGAGGATATAATCAATTAAGGAGTGATGAAGCAGAACTGAATGAAAATAAGAATTCGGAATTTTATTCTTTAAGAGTTGAAGATGTTATAGATACAAAAGAAAAAAACAGTAAAAATCAATTTTTATATAAAATAATATTGGAAAACGGATGGGAGTTTATAAAGCCGAGTAACATTCCAGTTGATTGGAAAAACAAAATTAAAGATTTTATTATTACAACGGAAATTAATGATGATGGAACAATTAAGCTTGATAAATATGGTAAAGAAAAGAGGACATTCAGAGCCCCTGCTGAAGATGATTGGACGCTGCTAAAAAAGAAGACTGAAGCGGATTTAAGAAATTCAAGAAGAACTGTGGGTAGCTATATCTACGATTCATTGTTAAAAAACCCCGGTAAAAGAATTAAAGGTGAATTAATTAGAACTATTGAAAGGGATTTTTATCAAGACGAACTAAACAAAATTTTAAAAAAGCAAAGTGAATTTCATTCAGAATTTCAGGATAAAAAACTATACAAAACCTGCTGTCAGGAATTATATCCATATAATGAATTACATCAAAATAATATTGCGAGTAGAAATTTGATTTATCTATTAACAGATGATATTATTTTTTACCAACGCCCCCTTAAAAGTAAAACATCTCTTATAAGTGATTGTCGATTTGAAACTCGCACATTTAAAAACAAAGACGGTATAATACAATTTAAACCTCTAAAATCAATTTCAAAATCACATCCTTTATTTCAGGAATTCAGACTTTGGCAATTTATACACAATTTACAAATTTATCAACGCGAGAAAATTGGAACTGAAAAAATATTAGTTGATGTGAATGTCACAAATAATTTATTGCAGAATGAAACCGACATCTCAAACCTTTATTGTTGGTTGAATGATAAAAAGGAGGTCGATCAAAAAACGTTGCTTCGGTATTTTAAATTAAAACCCGATACACATCGCTGGAATTATGTAGAGGATAAAATATACCCCTGCAATAAAACGCGTGCAGATATATTACATAGATTATCAAAAATACAAAATCTGACCTCAGACTTTTTAACAAAGGATGTTGAAGAAGAACTGTGGCATATATTATACTCAGTGACAGATAAAAAGGAAATTGTTAAAGCCATTGCCACTTTTGCCAAAAGATACAATCTAGGAATTGAATTTATAGAGCAATTTAAATCCTTTCCTCCCTTTCAAAAGGAGTATGGAGCATACTCATCAAAAGCCATTAAAAAATTACTTCCATTAATGCGAGTTGGAATATATTGGCACGCGACTGAAATTGACGAATCTGTTAAATCCCGTATTTATAATATATTGGAAAGGTTGAAATCCATAAACTATGAAGAAAACAAAATAGAGTCAATAGTTGATGATGACATTCCAAAACCAATAATTAAAAGTTTTATGAATTGCTTAAATCCTTTCATGGGTCTAAATACATACCAAGCAACCTATGCGACATACAATAGGCATTCTGAGGAGGGCGAAATCCAAAAGTGGTTGACATCTGCTGATATTGATATCTTTTTAAGAGAGACATTTAAACAGCATTCCTTAAGAAATCCTATTGTCGAACAAGTTATTACAGAAACATTAAGAGTTGTTAAAGATATTTGGGACCACTTTGGTGAGGGCAAACCTGAATTTTTTGATGAAATTCATATAGAACTAGGAAGAGAATTAAAAAATCCCGCAGCCATTCGTGAAAAGATCACTAAACAAAATATTAAAAATGAAAATACAAATCTAAGAATCAGAGCCTTATTATCTGAATTTGCAACCTATTCGGATATTGAGAATGTCCGTCCTTACTCACCAAATCAAATGGAAATATTAAAAATATTCGAGGATGGAATTTTAAACTCTACAAATGAAATACCAGATGACATTTTAACTATTAGTAATATCGCTCAACCGTCAAAAAGCGAACTACTCAGATATAGATTATGGCTTGATCAAAAATATCGGTCACCATATACTGGCGAAATTATCCCATTAGGAAAACTTTTTACTTCTGCATATGAAATAGAGCATATTATCCCTCAATCGAGATTTTTTGATGACTCTTTAACCAATAAAATTATTTGCGAGTCAGAAGTAAACAAGGATAAAGGAAATAACTTAGCATATGAATATATAAAAAATAATAGCGAAAAGATCATCGAATTAAATTTTGGCAATAGAGTAAAAATATTTTCAATTGACGCCTATGAAATTTTTGTTAAGGATAATTTCAAAAACAATAAAGTCAAGATGAAAAAATTATTGATGGATGACATTCCCGAAGGATTCATAGAAAGACAACTGAATGATACTCGATATATTAGTAAATTAATTAAGAATCTGCTATCCAATATCGTAAGGCTACCAAATGAAAAAGAGACTACTTCCAAAAATGTAATTGCAAGTAGCGGCAATATCACCAACATTCTAAAACAAGATTGGGGTTTAAATGATGTATGGAATGAACTTATAACCCCACGATTTGAAAGGTTAAATACTATAACAAATACTAACAGTTTTGGCACTTGGACAAATAAAGAGGGTAAAAGAGTATTTCAAACACAAGTACCTATTGAACTGCAAAAAGGATTTAGTAAAAAAAGAATTGACCACAGGCATCATGCATTGGATGCCATAATTATTGCAAGTGCCACTAGAAATCATATCAACTATTTAAACAATCAATACGCTAACTCAGAAAATACTAGGGTTGATTTGCGCAACTTATTATGTTACAAAAAATATAATGTCGAAAACAAAGGTAATTACCGCTGGTTATTCTTAAAGCCATGGGATACTTTTGCCGAAAGCGTAAGAGAGAGCCTTAATTCAATTGTTATAAGTTTTAAGCAAAATAAACGAGTTATAAATAAAACTACCAATTATTATAAGAAATGGAACCACGACCTGCAAACAGGTTTAATGAAAAAAACAACTGTACTTCAAACTAAGGGTGACAATTGGGCAATTCGAAAACCATTACACAAGGAAACTGTATATGGATTAATTTCCAAGCGTGACATTAAAATTGTAACACTTTCTGTTGCAATAGATCACTGGGAGATGATAGTGGATAAATCGTTAAAAAAGAAAATACGAAATCTCTTACGGGAAAATTATGACAAACCCAAAATCATTAAATTTTTTAAATCCTTAGACCTTAAATGGAACTTTAAGGACATTTCAAAAATTGCGCTCTATTATTTTCAAAATAATCTAGTTGCGAACCGCGTTCCCGTAGATGAAAAATTTAATACTTCAATGATTAAATATATCACCGATACTGGAATACAAAAAATCATGTTAAACCACTTGGCAAATTATTCGAAAACTGTAAATGGAAATATTATTGAACATCCCGAAATCGCATTTTCTGCTGATGGTATTGACTTGATGAATAAAAATATTAAAGAATTGAATGATGGTAAAACACACAAACCGATTCTAAAAGTGCGAACTTTTGAACCTAAGGGGAACAAATTTTATGTTGGGACTAATGGAAATAAGTCTTCTAAGTATGTTGAGGCCGCTAAAGGCACGAACCTTTTCTTTGCAATTTATCAATTCACAAATTCTAAACGTTATTTTGAGACAATCCCGCTTCACATTGTAATTGAAAGAGAGAAAATGGGTTTATATCCTGTTCCTGAATTTCATTTTGATGAAAAAACAATGGAAGAGTCTAAACTAATTTTTTATTTGTCACCTTATGATTTGGTTTACCTTCCAACTACACTAGAACTTGATGGTGCCAGATTAATTGATCTAAATAATATTTCTAAAGAACAGACGGATAGAATTTATAAAATGGTAAGTGTTTCGGAAAGTGATTGTTTTTTTGTGCAAAATAGCGTGGCGAATTCCATTTGGAATAAAAGAGAGTTTACAACCTCAAATAAAATGGAAAAATCGTTGGATGGCATTATGATAAAATCAAATTGTTTGAAGCTAGAGGTTGATAGGCTTGGAAATATTAAAAAAATATCTCCGACCAAAATTTAAAACATGATAAAACGCACACTTTATTTCACAAACCCTGCCAAGCTCTCGACCATAAACGAACAATTAGTCGTTGAAACCGGAAATTATAATGACGGAAGAAAAGAAGTGCGTCAAGTGCCAATTGAAGATATTGGTATTGTTATTTTAGAACATCCACAAATAGTATTAACCCATGTGCTAATTGATAAACTACTCAATAATAATGTTGTGGTTATTACCTGCAACGATAAACACATACCTTCCGGAATAATGTTACCATTTGAGGGCAATACGCTGCTTCAGGACAGATATAAAGATCAGATTGAAAGTAGCGAACCACTTAAAAAAAACCTCTGGCAGCAAACCGTTCAAGCAAAAATTCGGAACCAAGCTGCCGTATTAGAAAAAAACAATATAGAAGCAACAAAAATGAAGGTGTGGGCCAACGATGTTTTGAGTGGCGATAGTAACAACTACGAAGGTGTGGCAGCAGCATATTATTTTGACAAAATTTTCATTCACTTTATTACCAAATTTAAACGCAGCAGAGAGGGCGAAGCGCCAAACAATTTGTTGAATTACGGATATGCAATAGTTCGTGCAGTGGTTTCGCGTTCAATAGTTGGCAGCGGATTACTTCCTGCATTGGGAATTCATCATCGAAATAAATACAATGCCTATTGTCTCGCAGATGATATTATGGAGCCGTACCGCCCCTATGTGGATGATATGGTGATAGAACTTATTAAACTGGAATCGGACATTAGTACCTTAACTCCAGCTTTGAAACAAAAACTGCTCACTTTACCAACTGTTGATGTGGTCATAAACAATGAAAGGAGTCCACTTATGATTGCAACCCAAACCACCACTTCAAGTCTGGTTAAATGTTATGCCGGAGAACAAAGAAAATTAGTATTTCCTCAATTTAATATTTAACCATATAAAAATCCCAATCCGGAAAGAGGTCCGATAAGGGTTATGCGATTAAATGAATACAGGATCATGTGGGTTTTAGTATTTTTTGATTTACCGACCGAAACAGCTGAAAACCGGAAAATTTATGCCAAATTCCGAAAATCCATCATGAAAGATGGTTTCAGTATGTTTCAATTCAGCATTTATCTGCGCCACTGCCCAAGTAAAGAAAACGCAGAAGTTCATATTGACCGTGTAAAAAAGAAACTTCCGGCCAAAGGCCATGTGGGCATTTTATGTATCACCGACAAACAGTTTGGAATGATGGAAATTTTCTTCGGAAAGGAAATTGCTCCCCCTCTGCCGGTTCCCCAACAATTAGAATTGTTTTAAGAAATATCCGAGTTGGATGATAAATCCAACCCCGATATTTCTCATTTTTTCAATCCTGATTTGCAGATACAACTCAATGAAATCAAGCCTTTTAGGCTGCCCTGTTGTTATCGCAAATGTAAAGAACATAATTTGAAAGCAATTCACAACGAGCTTCACGTTATTTATGATGGAAAGGAAGTTGTTATCGCAAATGTAAAGAACATAATTTGAAAGCAATTCACAACAAAATGCGACACCAGGCACAGCTCCAGATTGTTGTTATCGCAAATGTAAAGAACATAATTTGAAAGCAATTCACAACGGATTATTGGGCTTCATACATGGATGCTAAGTTGTTATCGCAAATGTAAAGAACATAATTTGAAAGCAATTCACAACTCTGTGATCTTAGTCCTGTGGCCAATCCAGTTGTTATCGCAAATGTAAAGAACATAATTTGAAAGCAATTCACAACCCCATGTGATGTATCAATATGACAATGAGTGTTGTTATCGCAAATGTAAAGAACATAATTTGAAAGCAATTCACAACTAATGATGCCCACGCCAATTTTCCATTCAAGTTGTTATCGCAAATGTAAAGAACATAATTTGAAAGCAATTCACAACGAATTTCCGGAAATACCATCGAATACGGATGTTGTTATCGCAAATGTAAAGAACATAATTTGAAAGCAATTCACAACCACTGCCTGGATGATATCTCCCTTTTTAAGTTGTTATCGCAAATGTAAAGAACATAATTTGAAAGCAATTCACAACACATGCAAACAAGGTTTGTTTTGTGGTATAGTTGTTATCGCAAATGTAAAGAACATAATTTGAAAGCAATTCACAACTATGCTCCTCAACCACACTTTGTAATTTCGTTGTTATCGCAAATGTAATGAACATTCATTATAACCTTATTCCTCCCAAAATTTTGTCCTTCCAGAATGGATTGTAATTTAACCAGAAGAGTCTGTAACTCTCACAACGGCCAACCCATCGGAACGGTAAAATATATTATCCCCACCAATATCGCAGTTAATATCCCTCCCACTTTTACAAAATCAACAAACTTATATTTACCCGGGCCATATACTAAAATACAGGATGGTTCGAAAGGGGTGATCAAGGAAACTGATGCCGATAACATTACTGCAACTGCATAAGTTATTGGGTTAACGTGTAAGGTATTTGCAGCTTCAAGTGCCACTGGTAAAACAACTAAAGCTGCTGCTGCATTACTCATTGGTTGCGTTAATAAAACCGTTAGCACCATAAATCCTAACATAATTCCCTGAGGACCAAATGCGTGAAACCAATTAACAATTAAACCTGCGAGATATTTATCTGCGCCGGAATTACTCATGGCTGTTCCAAAGGCTGTCATTCCGGCAATTAACACTAATAATCGCCATTCAATATTTTTATATGCATCATCAGGTTTTACAGCACCAACCAACATACATAAAACAGCACTTGCTAAAAATGCAATAGAAACATGCACATGAAACATAGGAATAGAACTTATAATAATTGCCGTAACAAAAAATCCCAATGCAAAATATCCCTTTTTAAGATTTTTAATTTTGGGTTCATGTTGTCCCAATACAACCAGATCGTGATGCGTGCGTAAATTGGAAAATGCTTCTTCTGTACCCTGCACCAATAACATATCACCCACTTCAACAACGATATTATTTAAGGTATCTAAAATGTTCTTTCCTTCGCGATTAATTGCAACCACCACCATTCCATATTTTCTACGGAAATCAATTTCTGCAATGGTTGATCCTGCAAGATCAGATCTTCCGGGAATAACCACTTCTGTTAATTTTAATGATTTACCATTTGCTTTATAAAAATCGAGAGTGTCGGCTACAATATCAATTCCATTAGTATTTTTTACATCCATCAAATGTTTCATTTCCCCTTTAACTAATACTATATCATTTTCACGAAAAGAAATATTTGGCCCCGGAGCAAATTGTCGCTCACCGCGTATTACAGCAAGCACCTCAAATCCCATATGCGAAAATTCAGAATCGTGAATTACCTGACCAATTAAAGCAGAACCTTTTTTAACAATGATCTCACTTAGATAAGAACGCACTCCATATTGATTGGTTAATTCACCACCATGGCGTTTAGGCAACATCCTAACCCCTATTAATGCCATGTAAACTAAAGTTACAGCCAACATGATTACTCCTATCCAGGTAAAATCCCACATACCCAAAGCAGCAAATCCATTTTTATCGAGATATGCATTAACGGCAACGTTAGTGGAAGTTCCTATCAAGGTACAAGTTCCTCCAACAATGGATGCAAAGGCAACAGGTAATAATATTTTCGAATAATTAATACCTGTCTTTCTGGCAATTGCCATGGCAGGATTTATCATCAATGCAGTAACTGTAGTATTATTCATAAAGGCTGAAAATAATCCTGTAATGGATATCATCGGCATAATCATCGCCATCTGTGAACCCTTTGAACGTTTCAACAATTTAGCTGTCCATACTTCTAATATTCCGGAAGAATCAATAGCGGAAGTCACCACAAATATGGAGGCAAGCATAATAATAAAATCACTTCCAAACGGGGCAAAAGCCTGTTTGTAATCGAGAATTCCGGTGAGTACAAGCACCAGAACACAGGTCATAGCCACTATATCAACAGAGATCTTTTCCGTTGAAAAGGCTATAATGGCAAGCACCAGAAGGCTTAGAACAATTGCAATTTCCATAGTTGTTTTATTTTGACTTTTAAATAACTATTATTCTATTAATCTATAATTTGTATAGTATAAATGAGATAAAAAAATTAAACTATAATTCGATAATTAAAACGCTGCCTGAAACTGTAAGGCGAATAAATTATTATCCTTTTGTTCTGTTGCTTCTTCATGCACTAAATTATATTCCACTTGAATTCTGGTATTTTTATTGAAGAACCAACTTGCCGCTAAAATATATTTATCCGTGATATTATCATTTGAATCTGTATTTGGATCATAATTATCAATTCGCGCGATCACCTGCAATTTATCCTTGATAGGAGTATAACCCAAAGTAACATAATATCCATTTCTCTCCAACATCGTGAGACTATCGCTTTCGTCAGAACCCGTGAGAAATTCTCCTTCAATCAGGAAGTTTTTGTATTTGTAAGTAATATCACCACCATATCTGGAGCGATCTGTATTAACATTCGGATGGGCAGTTGTTTGTCCGCTTCCAGAGTAAAATCTCCCACTTAGCCAAAGATCTTTTATGGGTGATACCCGCAGCGAAGCTCCAAAATCTTTTTCCTGATTATCATCGGTAATATTTATTCCTGCTCCGTTATAAATTCCAACATGATATTCGAGAATTGGTCTTTTTATTTCTTTGCCAGCACTTATTTTTCCGGTCAGCCATAAACCTATGTCACGACCGTTCTGGTTGCCATAAAGATCAGCTTCGCGACCTGACAAAGCATTGTCAATTTGAGTTCTGCTGATGGTCAATAAATTCCAGGGAGAATAAAAATTATCATAACAATAAGGAGTTTTACTTTGACCAACATACACATTCAGGTAATCAAATGGTTTGTACACAAATGTTGCGTCGAGAATTTTTGGAGTTCCAGCAAATTCAAGTTGCAAACGATATCCAACTTTCGGAGCAACATCTCCTCTGAAATCGAGACGAGCACGACGAATATCAAAACCATCAATTTTGGAGGTGTCGTCAAACATTTGATATCGTGCATGAATAAGGCCACGAAGTTCCAGTTTTGATGATAGTTTCAGACTATAATTATCGGGTGCCGTTTCCGTTTGTGAAAAAACAGGAACTGTTAAATAACAGATAAAAAAAGTTGTAAAAAATATAATTCGCATATCTATTCCATTTGTTTGAAGGCGCTAAATTCTACATAATCTATCAATTTAGTAGTATATATAAACACATTTATATTTTTATAATATATTAATTCTTGCATAAACCTCTTTGAACCATTGCGGAATAAGGGTTTAATCGATATTACTATTTTTCTTTGTTCGCTTTTTAGCAACAGTAAACATTACCTTCGGAGCATCAATTAGTGAAGTATGATCCAAAATAGTAGCGGTGGAATCTCGCACCTGCATCATGATCTTTCTGATTTCGCAGGTTTTTTCATTAGTACATTCAATACATCGGGAATAGGCTGTTTTGCTTACGCAGCCAATCGGAGCAAGCGGGCCATCCAATATGCGCACTATCTGTCCTACCATGATCTTATCGGGATGTTTTCCCAGCTCATATCCTCCTCCCTTACCCATTTTGCTTACAAGCAAACCCTGACGTTTCATATCAAGTAAAATCAATTCTAAAAACTTCTTAGGAATATTTTCCTCTTCAGCAAGATCGGAGATCAATATTGGACCCTTGCCATATTTCTTGGCAAGATAAAACATTGCCTTAAGACCGTATTTAGCTTTTTTGGATAACATATTAGATGGAATGCAAATTTACCAAATTGAATCTACTTTAAGTTGACGAATATTTTTAACTTTGATATAAACGCATACTACTAAAACCTAAAATCAGACTTTCCGATTGCAGAAATCACTAAAAAAATATTCCCTACAGAAATACTCCGGTTTTGCCGGAGTATTTCTTCTTTTACATAATGACACTTTTAGCCAGGCGATTTATACAGACATTAACCCTGATGTAGTGCTTGATGAACCGGATGAAATATTCGGTATTGACCTTGATGACGATGGTTTAAATGATTTTAATTTCTTTAACGAGAGTTTTAAAACAACGGTTTTTTACATGAACCTTGCAAATGTGAAGGCTCTTTTAGTCGGTGCTTTTGATACAATGCAGAATGGAATTGTAGGCAGCACGGGATTTTTATCGGGCAGCGGTGGATTTACCTACTATAGACCTTATGCACTAGAACAAGACGAATTGATTGGCAGTTCTGATAATTTCTATAATGACAATTATCAGACGTTAGCAAAAGAAATTGACAAATTTGATTCTCCATTTAGCAATACCCATTTAGGTAATTGGTATTCATTTTATGGTGTTGAAATAATAGACAAGTATTTAGGTTTTCGATTTACGGATGAAGAATCTGTTCAAAGATATGGCTGGATAAGATGCAGCGTCATAGACAGCGGACGCACTTTAATTATCCATGATTATGCGTATGAGTTACAACCTGATTATCCAATAATGGCAGGAGACACTTCACATTATGTTGATATAAATAATTTATCAAATACGGTTACAGCTACTGTTTATAGTTTTTACAAAAGCATTTATGTACATATAAACAATTATGAGAATACGCATTTAATTATTTCAAACATAGTCGGTAAAGTAGTATTAAGTAAAGAATTAGATAATATTTCAGAGTTAATAAATATGTCAAATTACACACCTGGAATTTATTTGGTAACGATAAGACAGGATGATAAAATTTATTCTAAAAAAGTAAATGTTGAGTAAGCATGCCAACCACATACTATAAAATAGGCTTTGGCAAAGAAATTTTCATTCTTACCAATACAGGAGAAAATATTTCTATTACTATTTATGATATTGCCGGACGACAAATACTTACAACCGAAACGACCGACAATTTTGTTATAATACCAATGCAAAAAAAATTGATCGGAATATATTTAGTTCAATTACAAAATGGTGAAAAGAAGTATATACGGAAAGTTGAAATTTAATTTTGTTGATTTGAAATAACAATCACATAGGATCCACATCAACAAAAATCTCCACCCGCTTATGTGAAGCATGTAATTGTAATTTTTCGATCTCGAATTTTAATATTTTTTTTAATCTTTCCGTATCCGATCTTCTGTTTGCTGATTTAATCAGAATTTCAGAAAGATATTTATTTCTTATGCGCGGAATTCCGGGAATGGCAGGGCCTAAAATTTTATCCCCAAAACTTTTCTTTAATTCTGCTGCGAGAAAATTGGCGGTTTTATTTACCATGTCCACCTTGCTGTGTTTTAAGGTTAATCGGATGAGTCGCACAAAGGGAGGATAACCAAATTCGCGGCGTTCGGCAATTTCTTTGTTATAAAAACCGCTATAATCATTTTGAATAACGTATTGTAAAACAGGATGATTAATTTGAATTGCCTGTATCATCACCACCCCCTTTTTATTTTTTCGCCCTGCTCTCCCACTCACTTGGGTCATCATTTGAAATGCGCGTTCACTTGCGCGGAAATCAGAAAAATTGATGATCTGATCCGCGCTTAAAATTCCCACAAGATTTACGTTGTCGAAATCCAATCCTTTGGTTACCATTTGTGTTCCTACTAAAATATCTACTTCTCCGTCTTCGAATTCGCGAATTACTTTTTCATGTCCGTGTTTCGTTTTAATGGCATCCAGATCGAGTCGTGCAATTTTAGTTTCCGGAAAAATATATTGTAATTCATCTTCAATTTTTTCCGTTCCAAATCCTTTAATAATGATGCGTGTACTTGCACATGCCGGACAAGCCTGATAGGCATTGTGTTTATAGTTACAATAATGACAGCGCAATTCATCCGAAAATTTATGATACACCAGATTAACATCACAATTAATACAACGCGGTGTCCACCCGCATGCCTCGCATGTTAAATAGGGGGCATATCCCCTGCGATTTTGAAATAAAATGATCTGCTCTCTGTTATTTAGTGTTGCTTTCATCTGATCAATTAAAACAGAACTCAGATGCGATTGCATGGTCTTATTTTTTTCCTCTTCCTTAATATCAACGATCTGAATTTCGGGCATTGCCATATCTCCATATCGTTTATACATATTCACCAATCCGAATTTACCACTTACTGCCTGATAATAGGTTTCCACGGATGGCGTTGCAGTTCCCAATATAGTTTTTGCATTGTGCAGATACGCGAGATAAATTGCTGCATCACGCGCATGATATCGCGGATTTGGTTCGTGTTGTTTGTAAGAATAATCGTGTTCTTCATCAACTATAATTAATCCCAGCTGATTAAAGGGTAAAAACAATGCGGAACGCGCACCCAAAATTATTTTGTATTCATTATTCAATACACGCTGCCAAATTTCCACTCTTTCATTCTGATTAAATTTAGAATGGTAAACACCTATCAAACTTCCAAAACGTTTTTTTAATCTGCTTATAATTTGTGCAGTTAATGCGATCTCGGGTAAAAGATATAATACCTGTTTTCCCTCCTGAACATATTTTTTAATAAATTCGATATATACTTCTGTTTTTCCGCTTCCGGTAACACCTTGTAATAAAATGGTTTGTTTTTCTTCGAACAATAACTGCATTTTTTCTGTTACGGCAATTTGTTCTTCATTTAATTTATTTTCTTCTTCATCAGAAATTCCATACAATTGCAAGCGACTAACAGTGTCGGCAGTCTCGATAAATATTTCATTTTTTATCATTGTTTTTAATACCGCCGGAGTTGCATCTGCCTTGCGCATTAAAACCGATTTTTTTATTTTTTTTCCTTGTCCCGCCAACTGGTAATACATCATCAAAACATTCAGCTGTTTTGGAAAAGTTTCCAATTTGTTAAACAACTCACTCAATGTTTTTTCCGATTGATAATCGGGATGCAATACAAGAAATTTTTCCGTTTTCGCAGTATAAGTCTCCTTCATCTCCTCCTTCACATAAGCCACTCCTTTCTGAATGAGCGATTTTATTACAGGCTGAATTGTTTTTAACTGCAGTATCTGTTGAATATCTTTCAGCGATAATTCTTTTTGAATGGATAATGCTTCCGCAACAATAAATTCTTTGTCGTCTAACTTTTGTGCATCTATCTCCGCATTTTCATCCAACACAATAATTGTTTCACTGCTTAATTTATAGGGTGCCGGTAAAGCGGCATTCATCACATCACCATTGGAACACATATAATATCCTGCCATCCAATCCCAAAACTGCAATTGTATTTTATTTACAATATGCAAATGATCTGGAAGTGAAATAATGGTCTTAGCGGTATAACCTTGAGGTTTAATGGTATGCAGTTTTGCAATAATTCCGGTGTAGGTTTTATTTCTGAAAGGAACTTCCACTCTTATTCCGGGTTGTAATGAGGCTGCAAATTCGTCGGGAACTGCATAGGTATAGTTTTTTTCCAGTGCAAAGGGCAATATCACATCAGCAAAAAAACTATCCATTCCCGGTTTAATTTATTTATTTTGTAAAACTATTTAATTAATCTTACTTTCAACCAATGAATATCATAATTACAGGCGCCACCAAAGGCATAGGAAGAGCGGCAGCAACTTTGTTTGCATCAAAAGGATTCGACATCTGTGCCTGCGCCAGAAATAAACAGGACCTGGAGGCGCTTAAAATCGAATTAAGCGCTTTAAACGACAAAATAAAGGTGTATGTTCAACCCTGTGATGTATCAAAAAAATCGGAGGTATTGGCCTTTGCAGAATTTTGTCTGCAAAATTTAGGGCAGATTGATATTTTAATAAATAATGCAGGAGTTTTTCTCCCCGGAACAATTTGTGATGAACCGGATGGCACTTTGGAGCAATTGATAGAAACAAATTTATACAGTGCATATCATCTCACCAGAAGTATTGCACCTGTAATGAAAAAAAACAAAAAGGGACATATTTTTAATTTATGTTCTGTTGCGAGTATTAATTCTTATGATACAGGAGGCTCGTATGCCATTTCAAAATTTGCTTTGTTAGGATTTTCGAAAAATTTACGTGCAGAATTAATGCAATTTAATATTCGTGTCACTGCAGTTTTACCCGGAGCGGTTTTAACAGATTCCTGGGCCGGAACAACACATCCGGAAAGTCGTTTTATTGTTGCGGATGATATCGCGAGTTTAATTTATAATGCATGGGAAATTTCGGAAAGAAGTGTTGTGGAGGAGATTTTAATAAGGCCAATGTTGGGGGATATTTAATTCCTCATCCTCGATAATATTTTATTTATAAGGTGAAATCAATTGTGTGGATTTTTGCTTTTCAATCTATTGGTACATGATTTTATCATTGGTGTTCTGCGATTTGGGCTAAAGCCCGTTGTGGTCTGTGTATTATACCCACCGGCTAAAGCCGGGGGTTATTGAAGGGCTTAAGCCCGTTGTTGTATGTGCATTTTACTCACATGCTAAATCCGGGGGTTATTGAAGGGATTTTATCCTGCTATTTTTTTAAGATTTTTTTAATCCAATTATTGGTAATTAAATCACACGACGAGATAATATCTTTATTAATATGTATGTTTTTTAAATTGCCCATATATTATTTTCAATAGCCGTGGGTTTTAACCCACGGACAAAATAACGAAAACAATCACGGGCTTTAGCCCAAATGAAGAGGCTGATGGGGGATTTATGTTTAATATTTGAGAATTCAAAAGATGGATTTTTGTTTATTCATTCTGTTTATACATGATTTTAACATTGATGTTATGCGATTTGGGCTAAAGCCCGTTGTGGTCTGTGTATTATACCCACCGGCTAAAGCCAAGGGTTATTGAAGGGCTAAAGCCCGTTGTACTCTGTGTCCTATACCCACCGGCTAAAGCCGAGGGTTATTGAAGGGCTAAAGCCCGTTGTACTCTGTGTCCTATACCCACCGGCTGAAGCCGGGGGTTATTGAAGGGCTAAAGCCCGTTGTACTCTGTGTCCTATACCCACCGGATAAAGCCGGGGGTTATTGAAGGTGTTTTATCAAGTTTTGTATTTAAGGTTTTTAAACCAATAATGGAATTGAAATCACATCACGAGACAATATCATTATTAATAGCGATGACTTTTCAATGGCCCATAAATTCTTTAAAATAACAGTGGGTTTTAACCCGCAGTCAAATAACGAATACATTGTCGGGCTTTAGCCCAAATGAAGATCCCGATGGGGGAATGGATGTTTGCGGTCTATTCCTTTTACCTTTTGATTAATGCATAATTATCCCCTGCGATTGGGTATTTGCCCACGAATAAATAAGGTCTCCATAACAGAAATAAATTTAAGATGAAAATTTAATTGGGAGATAAAATTGGACTGAAATGAAATCTTTTACACCTCTAAAGATCCTTCTTTTTTCTTCCTTTTATAGTTGCGGTACCACAGATAACCAATTACGCAGAAGGCGAGGTAAGGCATAACTAAAAGATACATGATTCCGTGGTTGAGTGTGGCGCTTTGCAGGTTTCCGTTTGTATTACCTGCCTCGGCAGAAGCCTTGCACATGGCACATTGGGCGGACAATTCTGAACTTGCCAAAGTCAGAAAGAGGAATAAAAACGTAATAATTATACTCCTGTATTTCATAATGCAAAATTACAAATTAATGTGCATAATAGGGAGCGATCATAAAATAAACCACTACCCCTGTAACGGCAACATAAAACCACAAAGGCCAGGTGATACGGGCTATTTTGCGGTGTTTATCAAATTTTTCAGTAAGTGCTCTTGATAAGGTAATGAGTATGAAGGGCAGAATTAAAGCAGCCAAAATTATATGAGAAATGAGGATGGCATAATACACCGTTTTTATACTTCCCAAAACCCCTTTTTCTTCTTCATTTAAAATACCATCAAAATCAGCATCACCAAAAATAGTTGCATCTGTGGAACTATGGTATAAAACGTACGATAATAAAAAAAGTGCTGATAAAGAAAAGGCACTCATCATACTGTATTTATGTAGTTTTCTGTTTTTGTTTTTAATAAAGTACAATCCCAAAACCAATAAAACAGCAACGCCTGAATTTAACATTGCATGAAACTTCGGCAAAAAGGAAGTATTAATATTTAGATGAATGGCAGGAGTATAAAATAAAATAGTTACTAAAAGGGGTACAGCAATCGAAATTATTAATATGATCCTATTAATTGTCTTATCGCTCATGCTCTTTATCTTTAAGGAGTAGATAGTTTATATCCATTATCAATGCTTTCACTTCAATGGAATCGGTTCCTTTATAAAATCCGCGGATATTGCCGCTTTTATCTACGAGTGTGAATTTATCGGAGTGGCCTTCGAAGGAACCTTGTGCATCCTGTACAATAGTATAAAATCCATTTTCACCTAAAGTAAATATGTCATATTGTTTCCCACGCAAAAAATGCCATACCTTATCCTTTGCACCATATTGATCCGCAAATTTTTTGAGAACGGGAATAGAATCGGTATCAGGATTCAGCGAAAAGGATAATATTTTAAAAGCCGCAGATGAATTTATTGAATTTTGAATAATAGCCAATTGTGCTGTGGTGATCGGGCAATATGCCTCACATGTGGTATAAAAAAAATCCGCAACAAATACCTTTCCCTCTACATCCCGGTTTGTAATTTCTTTTCCATTTTGGTCGATGAAAACAAATTCGGGAATATGATTTACAGAATCGCGCAGAAAAGAAGAAAATTGCATGGATTCTGCAACCTTGTTTAAATTTTTCTGTTTGTCGGCATAGGGAAGATAAACAAAAATAAAAAAGAGTATAAATGCCACTCCCACTACACCGCCGATTATCAGATTATTTTTCTTTTTCATTTAAGGTCCAGTTTATTCAATAGGAATAAAATGTCGTTAAAAAGGTCTTGATTTTGTTTTTCATCCAGCGGATCATAAACCCCTCTCAGAAAACCATCACCATCCACCAGGTAAACAAACCTCGGACAGGAAGATTCAGTTTCAGAAAATGAAATATTATTTGTTGATCTATTACAAAAATCAAATAATGCGATAGAAGAAGAATCGAGATCAGTAACAAAATGCCATATTTCCCGAGCTGCATATCTTTCGGCCATCAATTTTAATTGAGGAGTGAGATCTTCAGCGGGATTTAAAGTATGTGTAAGTAATCTAAATGCTTTTGTTTTACCATAGTAATCGGCCTGTATCTCATATAATTTGCGTTCGCGGGCATCGTTAGCTGTTCCACAGGAATAGGATGCAAAATCGAGCACACAAACCTTATTGTGCATACCTTTTTTAGTGATGGTATCACCGCGATGAGAGATGGTAAAATAATCCGGAATTTGTTGAAGATCAGATTGGATCAACCTGCTGCTTGCAGGTGCTTCCTCTCGTACTTTAAATCCTTTCTGGAGTAAAATAACTGATATTAAGGGAAGAATAACGATCATGAAGAGCATTACCGCTACCCATAAGCGCCCCTTTTTTTTTGCCATAATTATCTAAGTATATCCCAGAACTCTTTTGAACTCAACCAATAATTACCTTCCCAAAGAAATGCTATTATCCCCCAAACCAAAAATAAAAACGGTGCCAAAATAGTTACTGCCATTGCCTTTAATTCATATTTAAGGTGCATAAATTCACTCATGATATAATAGGCCTTGGCAGCACTCAATATGATGAACAAAACATTCAGCAGCATTTTCGGAGACTCATGAAAAAATTTATAATGCGTTAAAGCAGCTGCAATTTCCACTGCAGTTACCACTGCAAGTATTCCGCATACTTTCCAAACTCTTTTCCGTGATTCTTCTCTGGTTAAATTTGACATAAGTTATCAATATTTTTTTTAGAACAAATAAAATGCAAGAAATACATAAACCCAAACAAGATCTACAAAGTGCCAGTAAAGACCCAATTTTTCGATCATTTCATAATGCCCGCGTCTTTCAAAAACTCCCTTATAAGTAGCATACAAAGCCCAACTGTTCAATAGCACTCCCACACTTACGTGGAACCCGTGAAATCCGGTAATCAAAAAGAATAAGGCTCCAAATGATGTTGCACCAAAAGGGTTAGTTGTTGGTGTCATTCCTTCATGAATAAGATGTGTCCATTCCCATGCCTGGCTCAATACGAAAACCAATCCACCTATTATGGTAAATATCATCCATTTCATAACACCTTGTCGGTTCATATTGTGACCTTCCTGCACTGCACGAACCATTGTAACAGAACTCAAAATGAGCGTAAATGTCATAAAGGTTACGAAGATCAATGGTGCGTGATGAAATCCCGGACCTGAATTAAATACTTCGTTAGGGTCGGGCCATGAGTGAATATTCGTCGGGTCATGTTTAGCATGACTTGTCCTGATAGCACCATAGGAAATAAGTAAGCCGGCAAAAGTAAAGGTATCACTGATAAGAAAATACCACATCATGATCTTCCCATAGCTCACCCTAAAAGGCGAATCGCCTCCGTCCCATAGTTCTTTTGCAGTTGGTTTTGCAGTTGCTTCCAAAGTATTTTATTTAATTGTTTAATATTAAGAAAAAATATAAATACACCCATAAAATATCTACAAAATGCCAGTAGGTCATCATAACTTCCACACTGACAATATTATTTTTATCAGGTGTTTGACTTTCTGACCTTTTGGATATTTTATATTTGGTAAATGCCATAACGGAAAATACCAATAGGGCAATAACACCTCCTAAAACATGCACAAAATGCGCTCCTGTAATTACATATACAAACGAATTGGATACATTAGATCCGAGATCAATTCCCGCATTTAATAGTTGTGACCAACCTTGTATTTGTAATGTTAAAAATGATGCCCCGCAAATAAATGTCAAAATAATAAATCCGCGATATAAACTTACTCTCCCGGTTTTAAACGACAAGTATGCTGCATGCATAAAAATGCTGCTTACAATAATTATTACCGTACTGGTAATAAAAACTTGAGGCAATTGAATAACATTCCAAACATTCACATCCCCTCTTTTAACCACGTATGCACTGGTGAGTGCAGCAAATGCCATCACCATTGATACTATTGCTATCCACATATTAAATTTATATGGATGAACAATAAAACGTTTATGTATTAATTCTGACATTTTATATTTTACAATTTATCGATTAATAATGCTACCAATACAACAGGTAAATACAAAAACGAACCAAACATTAAATTGCGTGCATCTTTCGTGTCCGTTGATCTGTATAATTGTATTGCCTGGTAAAGAAATAATAATCCTGTAATAAAAATGATGACTGCTGATACCACTCCGGTATATCCCATAAAATACATGATAAGACTTACAGGTAATAATAATAGTGTATAAATTACAATATGTGTCGCTGTTTTTTTAGACCTGCCTTCTGTTGAGGGCAATAAATGAAATCCGGCTTTCGCATAATCTTCACAGGAAACCCATGCAATTGCCCAAAAATGCGGGAACTGCCAAACAAATTGCAGAGCAAATAATAAAATTGCCAAATCATTTATCTGACCAAAGGCTGCAGCAAAACCGATTAATGGTGGCATTGCTCCCGGAAAGGCTCCAATAAAAACTGCTATGGGAGAAACCTTTTTCATCGGTGTATAAATAAATGCATAACTAATTAAAGAAAGTGCACCTAATAAAGCGCTGAGTGTATTAAAAAAAATCCAAAGAATAGCAATTCCGGAGATCGCCATTATACCTGCTGCAATAATTGCTTCTGTATTTTGCATACGAGCAGCAGCAAGCGGACGATCAGCAGTTCTGCTCATCAATTTATCGGTATCAGACTCAATAATTTGATTCAGAGCATTTGATGCTGCCGTGATCAGAAATCCTCCCAAAAGAAATAATAAAAAATGCGATTGAGCTCCACCTGCAAATAAATATCCTATTCCTGCACTGAACACAACAATGAAACTCAACCTGAACTTAACAAGGATCTGATAATCCTTAAGTTTGGCTGCGATCGTTTTGATCAATCCTGCTTTTGATATGGATGTTTCTCTGTTCATTAATTATGAATGATCGTCTTTATGATCCCTTTCATCTCTTTTAATAATATCGCTGTCGCCTTCATCACCGTGTTCACCATGTTCTATTTCATATTGGCTCAATGGTTCTGTTTGCGGAATAAATTCTCTTCCGTGTTTATTATAATCATAAGGCCAACGATGCACTTCCGGTAATTCTCCGGGCCAGTTTCCGTGTCCCGGACGAATTGGTGTGGTCCATTCCAATGTATTTGCATTGTAAGGATTTTTCTCTCTCACCTTTCTTCCGTACCAAATGCTGTAGAAGAAATTAAATACAAATAATAATTGCAACGCAAATGATATAATTGCTACGGTGGAAATAAACATATTCAAACTTTCAAATCCTGCAAAGGTTTCAAAACCTGAGTGCGTATAATATCTTCTCGGCAAGGCAATTTCAAAGTGCATCGGATAAAATATTAAATAAGCGGCAACTAAAGTTCCCCAGTAATGAATAAATCCTAATGTTTGGTTCATGTAACGACCAAACATTTTCGGGAACCAGTGATATACACCGGCAAACATTCCGAAAAATGCCGCAACACCCATTACAAGATGGAAATGCGCAACAACAAAATAAGTATCATGTAATCGAATATCAATTGCAGAATTTCCTAAAAATATGCCTGTTAATCCTCCGGAAATAAACATGGAAACAAATCCTATGGCAAAAAGCATTTGCGGATTAAGTCGTATGTCTCCTTTCCATAATGTTGTTAACCAGTTAAATACTTTGATGGCAGAGGGAACCGCAATTATCAATGTAAAGATCACGAATATGGATCCTATGAATGGATTCATACCCGTCATGAACATATGATGGGCCCAAACAATAAATGATAATACCGTGATTGCAAGAAGTGAATAGATCATAGCCGAATAACCAAAGATCGGTTTACGCGAATGCACCGAAAGTACTTCCGATACAATTCCCATGGCGGGCAAGATAATGATGTACACCTCCGGGTGACCAAGGAACCAAAATAAATGTTCGTATAATATGGGACTACCGCCGGAATTTGCAAGTGGCTCACCACCGAGATTTATTTGATCGAGATAAAAACTTGTATCTAAATTTCTATCAAATAATAATAAAACTGCTGCTGATAATAATACAGGGAAAGATAATACCCCTATAACTGCAGTGAGTAATAAAGCCCAAATAGGAAGAGGAAGGCGAAACATCTTCATTCCTTTTGTTCTGAGATTGATAATAGTTGTAATATAATTTAAACCTGCAAGCAGGGAAGATACAATAAAGAGTGCCATGGAAATCAACCAATAATCGACCCCTGCTATACTACCCGAAGCAGCATTGTGCAATGCGTTTAGGGGAGGATATGCGGTCCATCCGCCTGAGGCAGGTCCTGTTGCAAGAAAGAAAGAAACCGCCATAACAATACTGGCCAAAAAGAAGAACCAGTACGACAACATATTTAAAAAACCGGAAGCCATATCTCGCGCTCCGATCATCAACGGAATTAAAAAGTTTGCGAAGGTTCCGCTCAATCCCGCAGTTAATACAAAGAATACCAGAATTGTTCCGTGCATGGTAATTAATGCATTATAAAATTCAGGTGCAATTTGTCCTTCCGCAGTTATCCATTTTCCGAGTAATGGTTTTATCCATGTTAGATCGGCCTCAGGATATCCCAATTGAATTCTGAATAATACAGAAAGTAAACCTCCAACTATAGCCCAAATCATTCCCGTTATCAGGAATTGTTTTGATATAGTTTTGTGGTCTTCACTGAATATATATTTTCTGATGAAACTTTGATGATGGTGATGATCGTCGTGACCATGACCGGCATCGTGCGTTTCAACATGCGTTGAGTGTAATGTAGTTTCTACTGACATATCTTTCTTTTTTCTTGCGGTCAATTATTATTTGTAATTATTACAGTATCTCCTGTTGTTGCAACAACTACGGTATCGGTTTTTACTGCTGGAATTACAACCGGTTTTGGTGCAAATTCAGAAAATCCGTTTTCCAATTTAAGATCATTAACAACCTGACTCCATTTACTAGGCAATGCTGCAACCCAATTATCGTAATCTTCCTGTGTTTCAACAACTAGGGTGTATTTCATTGAACTATGACCAGCTCCGCATAATTCTGCGCAAGCGATCTCATAATTAAAATTCTTCCATCTCGGTTGTTCTTCATCCGGTTTTGTTACCTGCCAGTCTGCATTTTGGGATAACTCATTTCTTTTATCAGCAGTTGTTACAAGCGGTGTGAATTTAAAAGAGGTTGGCATACCGGGTACAGCATCCATTTTTACATCCATATGTGGAATATAAAAATTATGTAATACATCCAACGCTGTAATTTTTAAACTCACCACATTGTTAATTGGTACATGAATTTCAGATGGCATCGGATCATCATAACCCCAGGTTAATTCCGGTGCGTGTAATTTCATATATTCTTCAGTGTATTTACCGGTGATACGTTCAAGACATTTTTCACGTATTTTGATTTTTCCGGGAATATTTCCTAATTCTTTTTCCAATATATCCACTGAATCTTTAACAGCTGCAACCCTGTATTTGTTTGCTGAATTATTTACGATATCGTAATAACCTTTTAAAATTTCATTTAATTCTTCTTCTCGTTCTGTTAATTTTTGTATTTCACCCTTTGCCTTTAATTTTTCACTTCCTGTTATAGAAATTTTACGATGTTCTATCCATTCTCTGGTAACAATTCCGATTGGATTTTCAGGACAGATAAGATCGTAATCACGTGGACCTAATTTACCATCAGGTCCGGTATATCTGCTGCTCCAGAAAAACTGCTGACCCGTTACTTCAACAACAATTGCATCTTCAGAAGGTTTGGCCATAATTTCTGTCCAAGCCTGTAAACCAAAAACAACTAATCCTGTTAAAACTATTGTTGGAACGATGGTCCAGATAAACTCGAGTTTATTGCTATGTGCAAAATGAACTGCCTTAATTCCCGGTCGATTTCTGTATTTATACGCAAACCAAAATAATAATACAGTGGTAATAACAAATACAATTCCCGTCACCCATAATGTTATAACAAACATTTTATGGATAATCAATCCATTATCTGAGGAGTGATGATCAACCATTCTATCCTGATAATGGCCGAAGGACCAAAAGAAACCCAATAATCCGACAACCATAAAGATCATCCCCAAAATTGCCTGGAGATTTGTCATTTCGGGGGTTGTGCGCTCAGTACCCCTTAATTGACCAACAAGGTCGAGTGTTCTTGTTACCTGGAACAAAACCACTACAATCATAACTATTGCAAAAAATATCAACCAACCGGTAGCCATTGTTTAAATTTATATGTGATGATCAAGACTTTCTTTATATAAAGGATGTTTTTCAGGCACCAGAGAAGCTTTTGCAAGTTCTCCGAATACTACGAATAAAAACAATCCGGCAAATGTTAAAAACATTCCTATTTCCATAAATCCGATTCCCCAATGATCGCCAACGGTAATTGGCATTATCATGACAAAGAAATCGAGCCAATGCGATAGTACTAATACCGATGCCACAATAGTTAAAACATTCATATCGCGTTTTGCATCTCTGCGCATGAACATCAGGAATGGGAAAATAAAGTTGAGAATCAGATTTGCGTAAAATAATCCGCTGTAACTACTTCTTGCGCGTTCCAGGAACCATTTTGTTTCTTCCGGAATATTACCGTACCAATACAACATGAACTGGCTGAACCATAAATATGTCCAGAATATACTAAATGCAAATGCATATTTACCGAGATCGTGTAAATGGTTTTCATTTAACTGCGGTAAATAACCTCTGCGTTTCAGGAATATTGCTATCAATAAGATGGTACAAATACAAGCTACCCAAAGTGAAACGAAATTATACCATCCGAATAAAGTGCTATACCAATGTGGATCAAGCGACATCACCCAATCCCAGGCCATCATTGAGCTAGTAACACCCCAGATAGGTAAAAAAATTGCTGCCCAGAATTTACTTTTCATGAACCATTTTGTGGAACCGTCAATATCTTCCTTTAGGGAGAATTTGCGCAACATTAAGGAAACCCAAACCCAAACTGCCAAATAAATTATTGATCTGATGGTCCAGAAGGTAGGATTGAGATATGATGATTTACCATCTATAAATCTATCGTAATGCGGATTTTTTACCTGACCGTTTTCATCTGCAACTAATTCTATATGAGCATCGTGATGTGTTCCGTGAATTTCTTCGTCGGAGCGGTATTGATTATATTGAAAATCCTGCCATTCTCTGTGAAAAACTAAAACTTCTTCATGAGGTTCGTGATGTTCATTATAATCATTTAATTCCTCAACGGTAACCATTTTATGTTTTACAAAGTCGTTATCCCAGTGATGGTATAAATGATGATATCCGCCAATTACCCCAAAAACAATAACCAACATTAATACTGCACCATATTTTGTAAACTGACTTATAGCTTCGGGAATTCTTTTAACAGTGATATGCCAACCCGACATTGCCAATTGATGAGCAGCGAGGAAAAAAACAGCAAGTACCGAGATCCCTAAAAAGAAAATTGTGTCGAGCAGAAAATTAGACCAGAACCTATCCATAGAAGATCCGGCCAAAAATCCAATCACAGTCAATATTACTCCGGTTGCCAATACAGCAAGAAAAGTGTTTCTAAGTTTTGATGAATATTCAAATTTGTTTGAGCCGTTCATGCTTTTATTTTTTCTTTTATTAATTCGGCAATTCTATATGGAATTAATTTCTTTCTTTATTTAATTGTATCAACAACGGCAGCTGTAGCCGGTTGTGTTGATGTATAATTTGATTGTAATGATTTGATATAAGTAATAACCTTCCAACGTTCCTCTTTAGAAAGACTATAGGCATATGATTGCATTGCATTTTTACCATAAGTTACCGAATGGAACATTTTTCCTTCGGGTAATGCCATGATCAATGGATCAAAATAAGAAGGTGGAACCGCAGTATATTTTCCTTCAGTTACTATATAACCTTTTCCATCGCCTGCAGCTCCATGGCATACTGCGCAATAAATATCATAATAGTGTTTCCCTTCCGCCATAACTTCGGTGTCGGCCGGAGTAAAAGGATTTTTTAATTCAACACCTGATCTTTCATAACCTTCAATTGAATTGGGAATAGTATATGGAAGATTAAGTGCCATGTGTAAACTATCACCCGATTTTCCGGAAATTGCATTTCCCATATAAGGAACAGTTCCTTCCACCGGCATCATTGCTGTCATGCTATCTCTTAATTCCGGATTTAAGGAATATGTTTCATAAGCTTGTGAACTGATCATATCAAACGTATATTGATCGCCCGGATAATCACCGCCTGCTTTTTTACACGCCGCAAATACAAATGGAATTGCGAGGAGCAGTAGGCTAATTCTTATATATTTTGTTCCAATCATTTTTAATAAAATTTATGATATCAAAATTCTTTTTCGTGTATTTCAACAGCGCCGCTTTCGGCCAATACTCTTTTTATTTCATCTTTTCTTTGATCTGATGTATGATCATCCACTTCAAATGTCATTGCAAACAAATGGCTAGTTGTTCTTTCATCTACGATATCTGGTTTAACTCCAGGAGCTAATCTATTTAAATATAAATAGGTTAAAAACATACCAACCGATGCAAATAATACAGTTAATTCAAAAGTGATGGGAATCCATGCAGGTAATGATAAAAATGGTTTACCACCGTAATTCACGGGGTAATTATTTGTTGTGATCCAAAGAATAAAAGTAAGCGCTGTTAAAGTTCCCGTTGCACCAAAAACAAAACCGGCACTGTGCAATTTTGTATGGCGCAATCCCATCGCATCATCTAATCCATGAACAGGAAATGGCGTATAACAGTCGTCAATTTTCATTCCTTCTGAACGCACAGTTTTCACTGCTTTTATAAGTACGGTCTCATCTTCATATAAACCGTAAATTATTTTTTTATTTGCCATCTGCAAATTATTGTTTATGCATTATTAAACTAAATATTAATGTTCATTGTGATGATGTTGATCTTGTTTTGCATTGGGACCCACATATTGATCCCCCGCAACTTTCAGAATTGATTTCACCTCCGCGACCGCAATTACCGGCGCCACTTTGGCAAAGATTAGGAACAGCGTCATAAATAATCCTATAGTTCCCAGATAAATAAATATCTCCACATAAGTTGGATAATACATGGTCCATGACGATGGAATATAATCGCGGTGTGTAGAGGTAACGATAATTACAAATCGCTCGAACCACATACCCACGTTGATGAATATCGACATGAAGAAAGTAAACACAACAGATCTTCTTAATTTTTTAACCCAGAATAATTGCGGAGAGATAACGTTACATGTCATCATACCCCAGTAACTCCACCAGTAAGGCCCGGTACTTCTGTTTAAAAATGCGTATTGTTCATATTGATTTTGAGAATACCATGCTGTAAATAATTCGGTGATATATGCTACACCCACAATGGAACCTGTAAGAATAATGATCTTATTCATGGATTCAATATGGTGAAGTGTTATATATTCTTCGAGATTAAATACTTTTCTAACAACCAACATCAATGTTAACACCATTGCGAATCCGGAAAATATGGCCCCTGCAACGAAGTAGGGTGGAAAGATGGTAGTATGCCATCCCGGAATAACTGAGGTCGCGAAGTCGAAGGATACTATAGTATGCACCGATAATACAAGAGGCGTTGATAAACCTGCAAGTACTAATGAAATAGATTCAAATCGCTGCCAGTTTTTTGCAGTTCCTTTCCATCCGAAACAAAATACATTGTATATTTTTTTTCTGAAAGCTGTTGTTGCGCGGTCGCGGATAGTTGCAAGATCGGGAATCAAACCTGTATACCAGAAAACGAGTGAAACCGTAAAGTATGTTGAGATCGCAAATACGTCCCATAATAATGGTGAATTAAAATTCGCCCAAACAGGACCCCTTGTATTCGGATAAGGGAAGATAAAAAATGCCAGCCATACACGACCCATGTGAATGATAGGGAATAAACCGGCACAGATAACGGCAAAGATGGTCATCGCCTCTGCAGAGCGGTTAACTCCTGTGCGCCATTTCTGACGGAATAATAATAAGATCGCGGAAATAAGAGTTCCGGCGTGACCAATACCGATCCACCAAACGAAATTGGTGATATCCCAGGCCCAACCTACTGTTTTATTCAATCCCCACATACCAATACCATAGGTAATGGTAAGGCCTATCATCGTAAAACCAGTCAGAGCAAGCAAACCGGATAAGGTAGTTGCTATCATCCATGCAGTGGTTGGTTTACCTTCCACCGGTGCACAAATATCATCTGATATTTGTTTGTAGGTTTTATTTCCGAGTATTAATGGTTCCCTTAAAGGTGATACGAACATAATTTCACAATTAATTATAATTATATAAATCCATTATATCCAATGCTTCCTCATTTTTATGATCAGCCTTGTCTTTATTTCTAACTTTCGTTTTATACATCACAGATGGCATCCAATGGAATTCTTCTAAAATTCCGAATGTGCGTTCATCTTTTGCTTCCGCCATCAGTTGACTAGTTTCATCATAATTATTTCCGAAAGTGATAGCATCCGCAGGGCAGGCACTTTGACATGCTACTCTGAATTCGCCATCCGTTAATTCTCTGTTGCCTTTTTTAGCAGTGAGTTTAGCTTCCTGAATACGCTGAACACAGAAAGAACATTTTTCAATAACTCCTCTTGAACGAACTGTAACATCAGGATTTAAAACCATTCTTGTAAGATCTTCCATCATACCAAGATCTTCAG
>JAYSYX010000187.1:0-11068 GCA_043727235.1 Bacteroidota bacterium | reverse complement strand
TGGAATTGTGCCTCCAAGTTTATTAGATCAAAACAGGGATATGAATTATGGATATCATTATAATCCCGATACGGCATTACAATTATTGGCTTTGGCCGGATTTGAAAATGGAATAGGCTTACCCGAAATAACATTGCATACTGTTGAACAATATCAGGATATTGCTGTATATATAAAAGATAAATTAGAAGATATTGGCATTGCAATTAAAATTGAAACCGTGGATTCCCGAATTTTAAGGGAAATGCGTTTGAATAAATCCACTGTATTATTCAGAAGCAGCTGGATAGCAGATTATGCCGATGCCGAAAATTATTTAACAGTATTATACGGCAACAGCGAAGCTCCACCAAATTACACACATTATAAAAACAAACAATTCGATAGTCTATATCAAATTGCAGTAGCCGAAAGTGATGATATAATTCGCAAACAAATTTATTATGCAATGGACAGTATCATGATTCAGGATGCTCCGATAATTCCATTGTTTTACGATGAAGTTTTTAGATTCACCCAAAAAAACATCACCGGCCTCGAACCAAATGGATTGAATATGCTGGACTTGAAAACGACGAGAAAATTGATAATTGACAATTGATTACACAGTAATTGACAATTGACAATTGATAATTGACAATGATCGACGGCATGATAATTTCCCTTCGATTGTAAGTTAGATTTGAAGTCAGGATTTATGATGTTGTCAAAATGACAATTATACTATAGAATGAAACTATGTTGTAGGAATACAATTTTCGGGCATTAATCAGAGTAAAAAATTACCAAATTGAAAATTACCAAATTGAAAATCTTTTATGTTTAACATTCGGGTATATGGAATACTTATCAATGCTAATAAAATTTTATTGGTAGAAGAAAACGTTCGCGAAAGCAGGATTTTAAAATTTCCGGGTGGGGGATTGGAATTCGGGGAAGGTACAATTGATTGTCTTCAAAGGGAATTCAGAGAAGAATTGGGGATGGAAATTAAGGATATCACTCATTTCTACACTACAGATTTTTTTGTGCAAAGTTTTTTGGATGCAACACAACAGGTAGTTAGTATTTATTATTTATGTACAATGGAGGAACAGAACATTAACTATTCACTCGATACAACAATGGAGTTTAGATGGGTAGATATTAATGATATTAATGAGGAAATGTTTGTTTTGCCAATTGATAAAGTTGTTGCTTCTAAATTAATGTGCCGATGAACAGCCAAAAAATGCACCTACGTCCCAATACTCGCAGGCTTTCGATGGGAACAGACTCTGTATAGATCTATGTTGCTTTTAATTTCGCCACAGAGTTACCGAAGGAACTCTGTGGATGGGGGAAACAACATTACTTCGAATTAAATTAATTGTGAATTGAAGTTAATCCTCCACCTTCTACAGAGTTCCTTCGGTAACTCTGTAGAGAATACTTAGGGAATATTCATTCTCAATTCCCAATTCCCTGCAACGTTTTCTTAATCGCATCAAAATCCGGTAATTTCCCTGCATCTTCCAAAATTTCTATGTATCGAATAATTCCATCGGCATCAATAATAAATGCACTGCGTTTGGAAACACCTTTTAATTCCATTCCCCATCTGTCTTGAAGACAACCATAAGATTCGGAAACAGTTTTATTAAAATCGCTGAGTAAAGGGAAATTCAGATCCTGTTGTTTGCGATATTCTTTTAGTGAATATGGTGCATCCACACTTATTCCCAAAACCTGGGCTTTAATATTGTTGTAAAATGATATATCATCTCTGGTGCTACATAATTCTCTTGTGCATGTGGAAGTAAATGCAAAGGGAAAAAATAATAATAAAAAGGGAGTTCCTTTGTGTTCGCTTAAGCGAAAGGGATTTTTATCTGTATCAAACATTAAAAAATCAGGTGCTTGTTGTCCTATTTCGAGTTTCATTTATTTTTTTGTAAAATTAAACATTCAGGGGCGTAGAATATACCATCTAAAGCAAGGTGTGCTAACAAGTAATATTTAGAATTGTTCGAAGCTGAATAACAATATATCGTACAGTTTCTGTGGATTAGTTAATAAATGCATTTGTGGGGAGGAAATTTAATTTCAACATTTGTGAACATTTTAAAACTGCAATTATGAAAAAATTAATAATTGAATTCATCGGGACCATGTTCCTGGTTTTGGTTATCGGTGTTTCCGGCAACCCATTAGCTATAGGAGCAATTCTGATGGTTATGATCTATATGGGAGGACATATCAGCGGTGCCCATTTCAATCCGGCTGTCACAACTGCTGTGTTGCTAAGAGGTAAAATTGCCGCCAGAGAAGCTATGCAATACTGGGGAGCACAAATTCTAGGTGGTTTAATAGGTGCCGCCATTGCACATTGGCTAAAAGGCGGACCCACAGAGGTGGCAGTTGCAGAGGGAATGTGGATGGAAGCAATAGCGGGAGAGATACTCTTTACTTTTGCCCTGGCTTCGGTGGTGTTAAATGTTGCCACCTCAACCGACACCTCAGGCAATTCGTTTTATGGTTTGGCCATCGGATTTACTGTTTTTGCAGGCGCAATGACGGTAGGAAATATTTCAGGTGGAGCTTTTAACCCGGCTGTAAGTATAAGTCACAATCTTATGGCATTGAATTTCAACTACTTAGGTGCCGGAAATTGGTGTGATATGTTATTACATATTTTATGTGCTATGGTTGGAGGAGCTGTTGCTGCAAGTGTTTATAAAATGACCAATTCGGATTAACTTTGACAGAAATTAAATTTTTTCAAAAAATAGAGATATATTTATCTTCGTATTATTAATTAACAATAAAAAAAACAGAGTATGAAAATTCGTTTACTATTAGCAATCACTTTAATTACCCTCACAACTGTTTCCTACAGTCAGGTTCCAAATGGCGGCCTTGAAAACTGGACAGTATATACATCAGTAGCTTCGGGCATTTCGTGTGATGTTCCGGATGGTTGGGATGTTCCTGATAAAATTGCAGCTGATTTAGGAATCGCGGACAGAAACTGTGAAAGAAATTCAGACAATGTACATGGTGGATCATTTGCAGCCAAACTCACTACTAAAACATTAGATGTATTAGGAACTCCACTAGATGTTCCCGGAACGATTACTACGGGTGTAATTTCCTTTGACTTTGTAACATTTACGCCGGCTGTTGAAGGTGGTGCTGCAATTTCTTCTAATTATGATGAATTAGGTGGATTTTACCAATATGCTCCTTCAGGTGCTGATACCATGAATGTTATCGTTCTAATGTTTTTAGGTTCAGACACTGTGGGCTTAGGTCAATACCGCGATCCAAATACCTCTACAGGATATGTATCCTTTGTTTGTCCTATCACTTATTTTGCTCCTGTAATTCCTGACAAAATGCAAATAACCATTACTTCTTCCGGTGGATTTACTTCATTGGTTCCGGGTTCTGTATTGTATGTTGATGATCTTGAAGTAACAGGTGGAGTAGGAGTTGAAGAATGGAACGGTTACGGTATCAAACGCAACGTATATCCTAACCCTGCATCAGACTATATCAATATCAACAACCCAGCATCAAACGATGTAACAATTGAAGTTTACAGTTTAAGCGGACAAAGAGTTGATGTTCAAACCTTATCTCCTGATATGAATAGCATAAACCTTGATTCTTATTCAAGTGGTATCTATTCTTTCCGTTTAGTAGATAATGGAACTGTTGTTTATAGCAACAAGTTTGTGGTTAGAAAGTAATTTAAATATAACTTTTTTAAAAGGCTGTTTTCGAGAGGAAACAGCTTTTTTTTTGTGCTCGGACTGATGTTACAGGTTACAAAATTGATCGTCATTTCAGGGCTAATAAATTCCTCTTCATCCATATTTGCCAAAAGACCTCACAGGTTTTCAAAACCTGTGAGGTCGACGGAGTCGAGGCTGTTCCCGTCAGAAAAAGGACGGGCAGGCATTGGTGCATTAAGTTCGGCTGTTCATTGGTACATTGGTGCATTTTTTTTCATTGGTACATCAAAAAAGGCCGTCTTTTCAGAACAGCCCTCTTTTTCATTTAATAAAACCAACCTAACTCACACTTATTTAATTTCCACTTTTTTAATGGTTGTTTCCACATTTACTTCTTTTTTAGGGAGGTTAAGATGAAGAATTCCATTTTCATAAATAGCTTCTATTTTATCGGCTGCAACATTTTCGGGTAAAGTAAATGTGCGTTTGAAACTGCCGAAAGAAAATTCTTTTCTGCTGTAATTTTTTTCTTTTACCTCGTTATTTATTTCTTTTTTACCGGAAATGGTCAGGTACTCTTTGTCGATCTGCACATCAAAATTTTGTTTTTCAAAACCGGGAACAGCAAATTCTAATTTGAATTCCTTTTCGGTTTCAGAAACATTTACAGATGGAATAAATTCGCCCTTATCTTCAAGATATTTTTCAGGGAAATTGTTGTTGAAGAAGTTCTCAAATACATTTACTAATGCAGGAACTCCGTTTGGTCTACGTCTTACGGTTAACATATCGTTTGTTTATTTGTTTTAATTATTAAATAATTTTCAATTTTAAGTTGAGCTGTCTAGCTATACTGTTCAATTGTTTTGAATCTTTATTTTGCAATTGCGAGATGTTTTGGACAAACTAAATACCAAACCGATTTATGCTATCGTTGGCTGACAAAATGTTAGAAAGTGATATTCGAGCCTACACAAATTGGCAGGTTGGATGGTAATTAATTGACAAAATTTCCGAATTAATTTATGGGAATGCTGAAAATCAAAATAAACCGCGAATTTTTGCTTCAAAGGTTGACCATTTGGGCTAAAGCCAGGTTCCATTTTACCTAAAGTTGCTATTCAGGATGTAATTTTTTTCAGGGCCATGGAATGTTTGTATTAATCTAAGAGATGTATGTTGTAATTATTTTTTCTAAATGCAAAATCCTATTTAACCTGAACATTTATTTGGCTAAAGCCAGGGTATATTGTTTGTTTTAATCCACGACCTAAAGGTCGTGTTTATTGTTTAGTTTAATCTGCGATATGGTGGGAGTTATTGTTGTTTTTAATCCACGACCTAAAGGTCGTGTTTATTGTTTCGTTTGATCTGCGATTTGGTAGTAGTTATTGTTGTTTATAATCCACGACCTAAAGGTCGTGTTTAATGTTCTTTTGATCTGCGATAAGGTAGTAGTTATTGTTGTTTATAATCCACAACCTAAAGGTCGTGTTTAATGTTTCATTTAATCTGCAATATGGTGCTCGAGTTTTTGTTGTGTATAATCCACGACTTAAAGGTCGTTTTTATTGTTTCGTTTAATCTGCAATATGGTGCTCGAGTTTTTGTTGTGTATAATCCACGACCTAAAGGTCGTGTTTATTGTTTAGTTTAATCTGCGATATGGTGGGGAGTTATTGTTGTTTATAATCCACGACCTAAAGGTCGTGTTTAATGTTTCGTTTAATCTGCAATATGGTGCTCGAGTTTTTGTCGTGTATAATCCACGACCTAAAGGTCGTGTTTATTGTTTAGTTTAATCTGCGATTTGGTGCTCGAGTTTTTGTTGTGTATAATCCAAGTCCTGAAGGTCGTGTTAATTTTCATGCAGTGAATTTATATATTTTAATCGCTGCTTTATTTAAGTTATCACCGGAAACTATTTTTATGAAGTTATACTTCCTCGTTTGCCAAGTTCAATAACTTCCGGTTGGAGTATTTTTCCGGCATTTATAGAAAACCTGATCATAGTTCCCATTTTGTGAAAACCATGAACACCGGCAGCCCCTGGATTCATGCATAACATATTATATTTCTGGTCGCGCATTACTTTTAAAATGTGGGAGTGCCCACAAATAAATAATTGGGGAGGATTGATTTCTAATATTTGTCTTACCCTTTTTTCATAATGTCCCGGGTAACCTCCGATGTGAGTGATCCAAACATCAAACCCATCAATGGTAAACCGATTGTCGAGCGGATAAATAACACGTATGTCTTTCCCATCAATATTTCCATATACCGCGCGCATGGGTTTTATTTTTTCCAACCTGTCGGCAACTTCAACATTCCCAATATCACCCGCATGCCATATCTCATCCGCCCAATCGCAATGTGCAATGATCTTATCATCGAGAAAACTATGAGTGTCGGAGAGGAGAAGTACTTTTTTCATGTTACATTAATGTTTCTGGAAACAATCAATTACCAAATTGAAAATTACCAAATTGACAATTGGATAATTTTCAATTTGGTAATTTAGCCTCGATGATAGATTGAATTTGCTCAAAGTCATTAGCACTCACCCAAACAAATTCTTTGTCTTTTCTAAACCATGTCATTTGACGTTTGGCGTAGTTTCGGGTGGTTTGTTTTATTTTTTCTTTTGCTATTTTAAGGTCGATGGTATTTTCGAAATGGTCAAAGAGTTCTGAATATCCTACAGTTTGTAAAGCATTTAAATGGCGAAGCGGGAATAATTTTTTAGCCTCATTTAATAATCCGTCCTCAAACATTTTATCTACCCGGTCGTTTATAATTTGATATAAAGTTTCTCTTTCCTGATCCAGACAGATCTTAATTGATTTAAATGGTCTTTCTGGAGTTTCCCGTATATGAAAGGAAGAAATTGGTCTCCCCGTAGCATAAAATACTTCCAATGCTCTGATCAAGCGCACCGGATTTTGAATATCTACTTTTTTATAATAATCAGGATCCACATCTTCCAGTTTAATTTGCAAGGCTTCAATTCCCTGCGTATCATATAATTCCTGCAGCGATTCTCTGATATCAGGATCTGCTGATGGCAATACATCTAAACCATCGGTTACTGCCTTAATAAATAATCCAGCGCCCCCGGTTAGTATTACAATATCGTGAATATTAAATAATTCATTTAATTTCTGCAAAACATCTTTTTCATATTGACCAGCGTCATAAACATCTTTTACGGATAAAAAATTTATAAAATGATGAGGTATTAATTTTAATTGCTCTTCAGTAGGTTTAGCTGTACCTATATTCATTTCCCGATAAAACTGCCTTGCATCCGCCGAAATTATTTCCGTATTAAAATGTTGCGCAAGCCTTATTGCAATAGCGGTTTTGCCCACTGCTGTGGGACCTGCTATTACGATAAGGTGTTTTTGAGTCATATTAAAATATTGTTTGGTTTGATTTTGTTAGTAGCGTCGGACCTCATAGGTTAAAAAAAACCTGGTAGGTCGAAGGTTTCATTTTTTCATTTTTTCATTCTTTCATTCCTTCATTTTTTCCCCCTTCCCTCAGACCTCACAGGTTAAAAAAAACCTGGTAGGTCGAGGGCTTCATTCTTTCATTCTTTCATTCCTTCATTCCTTCATTCCTTCATTCTTTCATTCTTTCATTCTTTCATTCTTTCATTCTTCAACCCCAACTCTACTCCTTTATCCAACATTAATTGATATGCGGCATCATAATTATTCGGAATAACGCCATCCAAAATTGCTTCGCGAATATGATCTTTTATTAATCCAACTTCACGACCGGGTTTGAGATTAAATGTTTGCATTATTATTTCGCCCGTAATTGGAGGTTGAAAATTTCGAAGATGATCGCGTTCTTCCAGATCTATGATCTTTTGTTTCACCATTTCAAAATTTTCGCGGTAGCGTTTTACTTTTAAACGATTTTTTGTGGTGATGTCGGCATTACACAATAAAAGGAGACTCTCCATATCATCACCTGCTTCAAATAATAATCTGCGAATTGCACTGTCGGTTACATTTTCTTTGGTGAGGGATATTGGTCGCAAGTGCAATAAAACTAATTTCTCAACAAAACGCATTTCATTTTGCAATGGTAATTTTAATTTTTTAAATATCTGTTTTGTCATGCGTGCCCCAACTACTTCATGACCATGAAAGGTCCATCCAATTTTTACATCAAATTTTTTTGTAGCGGGTTTTGCAATATCATGTAAAATAGCAGCCCAGCGCAACCACAGATCATTAGTGTAAGGAACTAAATTATCAAGCACCTCTAATGTGTGATAAAAATTATTTTTATGTCCTTTACCATCGATTATTTCCGTTCCATGTAAATTATAAAATTCAGGAAAAATAATTTCCAATAAGCCGGTTTCTGATAACAGAATAAATCCTTTGGAAGGTGTTACAGCCAAAATTATTTTATTTAATTCGTCGGTGATCCTTTCCTGAGATATAATGTTAATGCGTTCTTTGTTATTGGTAATTGCATCTAAAGTACTTTGTTCTATAGTAAAATCCAATTGCGTGGCAAATCTGATCGCACGCATCATACGCAATGGGTCATCAGAAAAAGTAATATTCGGATCTGTTGGTGTACGAAGAATTTTATCCTCCAGATCTTGCATTCCATTAAATGGGTCCACCAATATTCCCCAATCTCTTTTTTGAAGTGAAATAGCCATTGCATTTATGGAGAAATCACGACGCAATTGATCATCTTCCAATGTGCCATCTTCAACTATCGGTTTTCTCGATTCCCTTTGATAGGATTCTTTTCTCGCTCCAACAAATTCAAGTTCTAAACCCGCATAAGTAAAATGGGCGGTCCCGAAATTTTTATATTCATTAACCAAAGGTTTTCCCGGAAGGAGAGAGGCGATTTTTTTTGCAAGCTCAATGCCACTTCCCACACAAACAAAATCGATATCCTTTTTAAAATCGCGATATAATAATTTATCGCGCACATATCCTCCAACAATATAACATGGGTAATTCAACTCCTCCGACACGGCAGTGATTTTTTCGAAAAGAAATTTTTCCTCTTTCGAAAAATGAAAATTTATTTTATGTGTCTTTGGATCAACCATTGATTAGGTGAAAAATTATTTATTTTTTAATTTCAGGATAATAAAATTAAGATCGAGATAGATTGCGTTCAAACTGCAACGTTATTTTCCCTTAACGCATCGTTCAGACTCACCTTTTTATCTGTGCTTTCTTTTCTAGTTCCAATTATCAGTGCGCATGGAACCTGATAATCGCCGGCAGGAAATTTTTTGGTATAGGAACCCGGAATCACTACTGACCTTGCAGGAACCCTTCCTTTATACTCAATCGGTTCATCACCTGTAATATCAATAATTTTCGTTGATTGCGTGATCACCACATTGGCACCTAAAACTGCTTCTTCCTCAATTAAAGCACCTTCCACCACGATACAACGTGACCCAATAAAACAATTATCCTCAATTATTACCGGACTAGCCTGAACGGGCTCCAAAACACCCCCAATGCCAACCCCGCCACTCAGGTGCACGTTTTTGCCTATTTGAGCGCAACTGCCTACCGTTGCCCAGGTGTCAACCATGGTGTTAGCATCAACGTAGGCGCCAATATTCACGTAGGAAGGCATCAAAATTACGCCTGGGGCAAGAAAACTGCCATATCGGGCAATTCCGTGCGGAACAACCCGAATTCCTTTCGCTGCGAATCCACTTTTTAAAGGAATTTTGTCGTGAAATTCGAAAGGGGGAATTTCCATGGTTTGCATTTGCTGAATAGGAAAATAGAGAATGACTGCTTTTTTTATCCATTCGTGCACTTCCCAATTCCCGTTAATTTTTTCAGCTATACGAATTTCACCTCTATCCAAAAGGGATATCACTTCGCGTATCGTATCCTGAACATTTTCTTCCTTCAACAAAGCCCTGTTTGACCAAGCTTTTTCAATTATTTGCTGCATGTTGCAAAATTATACATTCATTTGATTGTTTACATTCTAAATTCAAACTTGGTTTTAATTGCCTTTTCAAAAACGATAAATAAATATTCGTTATTGAATTGGTGTGATTTTAGATTTCTTAATCAATTTAATTATATTTAGGGTAAATCGCGTTGACCAAACATTGAAATTTCTCTTAACGTTTGAAAGTTGAACCTAAGTTGAAACTAGAAATATGTCATCCCTACGGGATTTTTGTAAAATCGCTACATTATACTACCGATATTTCGTCCCTACAGGACTTGGGAATTCTTTTTTATGAGATGGCTACCGATATGCCGTCCCTCTGGGACTTTTTAAATTAACTCCAGTTCAGATTTCCATTGAAATAAAACATTACTCACTTGTCCGCCGTAGCTTAACGAAGGAGGATAACCCATTACTCATCCAATAAATCATCCGATTTTGAAAAATGATAGTCCCGTTAGGGACGAAATATCGGTAGCACCAGTCCAACCAATATCACCCAAGTCCCGTAGGGACGACATGTAACAAATGTTCAAGCGGAGGAATATCTTCAAGTTTAGGTGATTGTAAATTAGAACATTAAATGAATCCATTTTTTAAACTATTATGAATCATTGAAAATTCCATTCTTTCCAAAACATTTTTATATGTCGTCCCTACAGGACTGATCTTATGATCAAGAAATTTAGAATTGAATTGATATCATATCCACATGAAAATTTTAAAAAGTGCCGTAGGCATGGCGGATGTGATATCGGTAGTTCGAATTCGATCAAATTTGCCTAGTCCGCCGCGGCGGATGAAATATTAAAAAAAGGTTCTGCGGAAAGAAAATTTAAAATAGTTTTATCAAAAGATTTTGAAAACCTTAATCTAATTACATTGCCCTTATGATTGTAGCATTTTCGTTTATTGGCGAACCTTTGTGCTTTAATTTTTCATACCATCAGAACAGGGTGTTAACCCAACACTTTTTTTTCTGACATGTATTTCGCACATTTAGGCTTTAATTAAGATGGGTAAAAATCTGAATTTATTGGCCGGACCGATTTTGGGAATACTTGCAGCCTATTTACTTAGCCTGCAAGGCAACGAACTTATTTTATGTAAAGCTGCAGGCGTTTTCGTTCTTATGGCTTATTGGTGGGTAACGGAGTCTGTAAATATTTTTGTTACCAGTCTTATGCCGGTAATCCTGTTTCCTTTATTAGGTATTATGGATATCAAAGATGTTGCTCCTCAATATATGAAAGATGTTATTTTTCTATATATAGGGGGATTCATTCTCACCTTTGCAATTGAAAGATGGAATTTGCACAAACGCATATCCCTCAATATTCTATTAAAATTCGGAAATACCCCCGGTCGTG
>JAYSYX010000186.1:0-4124 GCA_043727235.1 Bacteroidota bacterium | reverse complement strand
GACAAGTTGTTATTTCTTTCATAATAAGCAACCAGCTCGTTGTGATTCATTTCCGGAATTACATTTGCAAAACAGTGCATTTTTGCATTTTCGTTTATCTGTTGTTTTAAACGCAAGGCAACATTATGCATTGGTGTTGAAGAATAAATAACCGGAATGGTATCTTTTATTTTTTCCGCTGTTGATTTAGCTATAATTTTGATTTCGTCTTCTAATTTCAACAGAAGATCTGCCGCTCTTTTAATTTGAGTTATAAAATCATCGCTGATAAAACCCATTTTAAACAAAACGTATAATTGGGATACTATAGAATAACCAAGGCAAGTTCTCGGAGGCATACCTCCCGGAATAATCACGGTTGGAAAGGTATTTAATTCAGCTAGATCTTTTAATTTTCCACCCGTGGTGATACATACCACAAAACATTTTTTTTCCACCGCCTGATGAAAGTTGGAAAGTGTTTCTTCTGTGTTCCCTGAATAACTGCAACAAATAAACAGGGTATTTTCCGAGGCATAAGCCGGCAATTCATAATCATTTAAAATTGATAATGGAATATTCAGTTTATCGGCAACAAATTCCTGCACTATAGCTCCTCCAATTCCCGATCCACCCATACCTGAAATGAGGATATTGGTAATAGGTCTTCCCGTATTAATATCTGAGATCTGTTCACCGATAGCGAGTGCTTCAATCAGTTGTTCACGAAATCTATCAATATATTTGTCCATCGTCACATACAAAAATACGATTTTATGGGCAGGCACAACGAATTGGGGAAGGAGGGAGAGGAAAAAGCAGTGTCCTTTTTGCAGGAGAAAGGATATGTGATCCTGGAAAAAAATTACCGGAGCGGCAGGGCGGAAGTAGATATTATTGCCGGTTTTAGGGATATTATTGTTTTTGTAGAGGTGAAAACCCGCAGCAGTTATGTGTTTGGTTACCCCGAAGAATCGGTAACCACTGCCAAACAAAAATTAATGGTTAGGGCAGCCGGAAACTACTTGTATGAAAAAAATCTGGAGAAAGAGGTGCGATTTGACATTATTGCTATCTTCAAATCAAAGGACGAAAAATGGTTTTTTAAACATTTTGAGGATGCTTTTTTTCTTTACGGATGATTAAAGGAATTCACCATATCGCAATAATTTGTTCCGACTATAACAGGTCGAAATATTTTTATAGCCAAATTTTGGGTTTTGAGATAATAGCAGAAAATTATCGAGAATTCAGAAATTCCTATAAACTCGACCTTAAGGTAGATGCAAATACTGCCATCGAATTATTTTCATTTCCTGGTGCACCTCCCCGAAAATCGTACCCCGAAGCCTGCGGATTACGACACCTTTGTTTTGCAGTGGATGATCTCGACGAAACAATTAAAACATTATCTCAAAAAGGAATTGTATTCGAACAAATTCGAATTGATGAATACACAAATAAACGTTTTGTTTTTTTTAATGATCCGGATGGGCTTCCGATTGAACTTTATGAATTGAGAATTGAGAGTTGAGAATTAAACAGCCAAAAAATAATTGATAATTGATAATTGACAATTGATAATTAAACAGCCGGCATTATGGAACCATTTAGGCGTTTGACTACTTGCCTGAACAAAGTAATATCTGCCTACTGCCACTGCCTACTGCCAATGCCTACTGCCACTGCAACTCCTCCACATTACTTAAATTTAAATTAAATCATCAACTGAAACGAAATTAATCATGCCGTAAACAATTGTCAATTATCAATTACGTTCAAATCCCCGGCTTTTTAAAAAATCTTTCATTTGTTTTCTTGCGAAAAATATTCGGCTTTTAACGGTGCCTAAAGGGAGTTTCATTTCTTCAGCTATTTCTTCGTATTTGAAACCATTGTAATGCATGATAAATGGTTTTTTATATTCTGCATCGAGGTTGTTTACAGCGAGAGCGAGATCCTTCATCACAAAATCATTTTCCGCCTGATTACCTATGATTGCATCTGATGAATTTATCAGGAAAAGATTTTCTGAAGAATCTAATACGATATTTCGTTTTGAGGATTTGCGATAATTATTGATAAAAATATTTTTCATGATAGTAAGTAACCATGCTTTGAGGTTTGTACCCTCGTGAAATTTATCTTCATTGGTCAAAGCCCGGATATAGGTTTCTTGTAAAAGATCCAGTGCATCATCCCTATCGCGGGTCAAATTCATTGCGAATGTTCTTAATGGAGCCTTAAGCTGAATTATATGGGTTTGAAATTCCGAGTTTTTCATATTCCTTCAAATTTTACTCAAAGTTGAGGTAGAAAATTGATTCTACCAAATTTTTGTTTAACTATTTTTGATATTTGTTAAACAAAATTATTTTTTATCATCACAAAAAACTTCCACCTGGTCTATAACAGTATTTAAATTATTGAGTATGAACACATTAGAAGCAAGTCCTTTAACTGGATGCACAACCTGTGGTCCACTTACAAATACGTTAGATCCGGGAAAATGGTTTGCAAGTTTATTGAGATAGTCGCTTATCAAATATCCATTGGGCTGCCCGGTAAGTATGGTGTAAAAACCATCAGGCTTAATTGCTTCCCCCGCGTTGATAACATCATCAATTGGAACGCTAGGCCCTAGATATACCACTTTATGATTAGCTGATCTTAAGAGATAATTTAGAAACAACAGTGATAATTCATGCCATTCTGAATTGGGCAAAAAAAGCAAAAAGGTCTTGGATCCGGCATTCAGTTTAATCGGTTGTCCGTCAATGGCCACAATAAATTTTTGGCGCAAAAGGTGAGTCAAAAAGTGTTCCTGAGCTGCTATTACAGTACCTGAAACCCAGAGCAAGCCTATCTTTTCCAAAAAAGGAAAAATGATCTTTTTAACGCTGTCCTCAAATCCCATTTGCAAAATGCAGGTGTTGAGTATACGGTCGAACTTCTCCTCATTGTATTCAACAGCAGCTATGGTTAAACTTTCGATCTGATTGTGAAATTCAATGGGTTCGTTCACCATTTGTTCAACGAGGTCGGAAATTTCAGCGTGTGACAGAACAGCAAGCTTGGATATTTTAAATCCATTTCGGTTAAGCAAAGCCAAACTCATCAGGTATTTCAGCTCAGTTTCGCTGTAAAATCGAATATTGGTCTCAGTTCTGTTGGCCTTTAAAATATGATATCGCTGCTCCCAAATACGTATTGTATGAGCCTTGATACCAGAAAGTGATTCCAGATCACGAATGGAGTAGATCGCTGCCATTTGGTAAATTTAATAATGTTTAATCTTTTACGAAAACAGTTAAACAGTAAATTTGTTGATAAACTGAAGAAGATTAATAAGGAAAGTGATGTTTTCTTAATTTTTTAAGAAGGAGGCTGATAGACAAACATCCTGAGAAAGAATCCTCACATAGTATAAACCGCTTGCAAGGGATCGAATATCGATATCTGAATAATAATTTTGACTGCTTTGAACAATTGCGCCATTTGTATTTATGATGGATAGGGAAAATGCGCTATTCGGCAGATCTTCAATATGAATAAAATCGTTCGCGGGATTCGGAATTATAGTAAAGCCATTGATTTTTTCATCAACTACTACCACAGGTTCTGCTATTCCGAGCGCGTATTCAATAGCATCGGCAAACTCAGCAGTATCTGCCGGCACAAATCCGAACTTATTGTAATAAACGTTATGTGTGTTTCTTCCTACTATAACTATAGTTGGCATTCCCATTCCGCCATAAAATGCTATCTGATCGGCACCTTCTTCAAATTGTGAAGTGCAGTTTATTTCGTTGTCAACCTTCCAGGAAACCAGAGCATCGCAGGAATAGGTATCGTTGTATCCCATTGTATACCATTTAACCCGGTTTTCAAAGTTCAAATTATATTGCTCAATAACAGGCTGCATTAAATTAGCAGCATTTATACAAGGCACACAACCATCCAACATCACCATTTCCATGATCACTACATTTCCCGCATCGAGTTCATTGAACAAGGTATGTTCAATTCCTTCACAATCCGTTTTGGTCCAGTTTTCAGCAATGGTTACCTGAGAATAACTCAACAGTGTAGTTAAGAGCAGAATTATAATTGAAAGTATATATTTCATTTATTTTCCAAAATTA
>JAYSYX010000185.1:0-4130 GCA_043727235.1 Bacteroidota bacterium | reverse complement strand
TAGAATTTAAGGGTATTTGTATATCAAATAACTCTGAATAATCAACGAGTCAAGACTAAGGAAGAGCTTCCCTTATAATTATTAATTTATAAAATCTTAAATTTGTCAAATAACGTTTTATAATTTTGTAAACATACGAGTTCCTTCGGTAACTCTGTGGGGAAACGTTGAAGGTGGCTGTTCATTCGTGCACCTGCCTGACGGTGTAAGCAGGCAGGTTCGTGGCTACTTTTTTAACCCATTTCCGTGGCATTAAACTCGTTTCATCACTGCACCAAACAAAGTATCCCCACCATCCTTTGAAAATTGAAAATATTTTTGTTGTTCTAATTTCAAAGGTAAGTTATCACAAAACCAGTTGACATTTTTTTCATTTTCATCTGAATAAACGGAACAGGTGATATAAATAATTTTTCCTCCTGGCAATAATTTATTAGTTACGGTAGAAATAATATTGCGTTGTTTTAAAACATATTCATTTAGTTTTTCTTCTGTAAAAAAAGATAACCACTCCGGAGTTCTACCCCATGTTCCGGAGCCACTGCAAGGGACATCCGCGATAATTGCGTTGAATTGAGGGATCTTTATCAATTCTTTTTCGGTGACTCTTTCAAGATCCAAAATATAAGAAGTATAATTCGTATGATCGTGCCGTTCAAATCTGTCTTTGAGATTTTGAATTATACTTTCTCGGGAATCGCTTACAAACAATTGTATCTGAGGCATTAATTCGAGAAGCAATAAACTCTTACCACCTGAACCTGCGCAACAATCCCACCAGGCTTCATTTTTATTTGGTTGAAACAATTCTGCTATGTGCTGAGAGGCAATATCCTGAATTTCAAATAAACCATCTTCAAAACTTTGTAATGCATCGAGGGGATAATTTTTTTCAAAGGCGATACAATTTTCTTTGATGGTAAATTCATATCCTGCCTCCATTAATTCCTCTACCACCAATTGTTGTGTAGATGCATTACATCGAATAAAAATTTTAGGTTTATGCTGGAGATAATTAACGAAGGCTGAAGTTTCAATACTCTCTGAAATTTTTGAAAGTAGGGGGAAATAGTTTGTCGTTTCAACTTCTCTCGCGATTTCTATTTTACTTTTCCAATGTGAGACAAAATCAGTTAAAATTTCTGAGTTTTCTGCTGCCGCAACAATTAAGGCTGTAATATCTTCAATAATTCTGTTGCCCTTTTTCCGAAAATATCCATACACCAACTCCGATAAAATTTTTCTATCCTTTGAACCAATGTTTTTATTATCACGGCAATAATTTTTTAAATGTATTTGCAGTGGAACTTCTCCGCTGTAGGTTGTAATAACATCAACAGCATTTCGCATTTGAATATCTTCCCGCATAATTATTTTTTATTAACTTAGCTAAAAATATTAAACTATGCGCAAAAGTATACTGTTCCTGTTGATTTCCGGCATAATTTGTCCTGTATTTGCACAACTTGGTTATTTCAGTGTTGGTTATAACGGAAATATTTTCAAATCGGAGAATTTGGATTTTGTAATTGACAGATATAATGAGACCAGAACTTATTTAGATAAGACGATGGATTATCCCCATTATCTCGATGGTGTGGATATGCATATTGGCGGTGGGTCAAAAATACTTTTTGATATAGGATATGCCTGGCGAGGTGCTGAAGTTTCTGCAAACGGAATTGATGTTTCTGGTATTAATACGCAGAGGGATCTTAAATATAAATTTGGAGTTTGGAATTTTGCACTGGCTTATAATTTTCTCAATTCTACAAATTTTATGTTAGCACTCGGTTATAATCAAACGCTAGGTTCTGAGAAAATATATACTCGTGTTGGTCCGGCGAGCGATATTGAAAGTGAAAATTATGAAGATATTATTAAATCATTTTCGCCGGCAGCTGAATTTTTTATTCAGATTGGAGTTCCAATAACTGAAAGTGCAGGACTGTTAATTAAACCTTATTATCATTTGAATTTAGTAGAAACTGATTATGGAGATGTAAATCGCACGATAAATCCCGGCACAGCCGCAGCCGATGATTTTGAATTGCCTAGTAAACCAATGGGATTTGGATTTTCGGTGATGGCGGCTTTTGGAAGTTTCGGAGATTAATTAATAACTAAATATTAAGACCATCCTTATTCTCAAAAAAGGACAAGGCTCCTGTAGGACATTTTTTTACTTGCTCGATAATAGATTCTGAGTCAGCACCTTCCATGTTGATCCATGGCGATTGTTTTGTGTTAAATACACTGTGTAATCCACGTACGCAATTACCGGAGTGAATACAAAGTTTTGGTTGCCAAATAACTGTAATGTTTCCATTGGTGTAATTTTTCTTTTCCATCTGCCTAAAATTATCATTTGAAACAATTATCCAAAATTAAAGTTTCATAAGGATAAAATCCTTTATTTTGCAAAGAATTCGTTTTTCATGCAAAAAATAACTGAACAAACATCACTTTACGATCATCTTGAAAAAATGACAACGGCAGAAATTTTGTACAATATGAATTCAGAAGACAAAACTGTGCCCTTAGCCATTGAAAAAGTAATAACGAATATTGAAAAACTTGTGGATGATATTGTAGATAAAATGGTAAGTGGCGGACGATTATTTTATATGGGCGCAGGCACTTCAGGCAGATTGGGCGTGGTGGATGCAAGCGAATGTCCGCCAACCTTTGGCGTAGAACAAGGATTAGTAATAGGACTCATTGCAGGAGGGGATGCAGCTATACGAAAAGCGGTAGAATTTGCGGAAGATGATTTTAATGCAGGTTGGAATGATCTTATCGCAAACAATATTTCCACTTCAGATGTTGTAATAGGAATTGCTGCCAGCGGAACCACTCCTTATGTGGTAGCTGCGTTAAAAAAATGTCGTGAAAATAAAATCCTGACCGCATGTATTACCTGCAATCCGGATTCTATAATGGCTGCTAACGCAGATCATCCTATTGAAATAATTGTTGGTCCTGAATTTGTGACAGGATCAACGCGTCTAAAAAGCGGCACGGCGCAAAAATTGTGTTTAAATATGATATCCACCGCAGTAATGATCAAATTAGGAAGAGTAGAGGGAAATAAAATGGTGAATATGCAGTTAAGCAACGACAAATTGGTGGACAGAGGAACTAAAATGCTAATAGAAGCCTTAGGAATAGACTATAATGCCGCAAAAGCATTATTATTGAAAGAAGGGAGTGTAAAAAAGGCAATTGAAAAACACAAGAGGTGAAAGTTACGAATATTCTCGTTTTTTAGTATAAAAAATAAATTTTTTTCTTTCCTTAAAACAAAATAATTTTCCGGCAGAAGATCGAAAGATATGCAGGAAATAGAACCTTTTTACAACTGGTTAGAATATTACACTTCAGAAGAAGATGAAGCAAGTCCATTTTTTGGGAAAGAATATAATGAATTTGAATTTACAAATACTATTTATAATTATTTTATTCATCCGCATTGGGACGAATTTGGTTCTTCCACCTTATATTTAAAAGTGCTTCTGGCCGATTACGAAACCGGTGTTGCAATTATTGAATTTATTGGTGAATGGAACGATACCTTATACAATGATATCATGTTTTTAAAAAGGGATGTTATTGATATATTTATCGGCAACGGCATTACAAAATTTATTTTAATTGGCGAAAATGTTTTAAATTTTCACGGTGGGGATGATGATTATTATGAAGAATGGTTCGATGATATTGAAGATGGCTGGATCGCTGCAATTAATTTCCGGGAACATGTGGAAGATGAAATGATCAGAACACATATTGATAGATATGTTTTACTTGGAGCTCCTTTTAATAATTTAAATTGGCGGAAGTATAAACCTCAGTTGTTGGCTTTATTTGTGGAGAATATTATGCAGAAGAAGTTGAGTTCCGGGTTCTGACATGTAGTAGATCTCCTACGTCGATCACTACATGTTTCAGTTCTGAGTTCTGGGTTCTGAGTTCTGAGATGTAGTAGATCTCCTGCGTCGATCACTACATGTTTCGGTTCTGAGCCTGCCTGCCGACTGCGTCAGCGGTAGGTTCTGAGTTCTGAGTTGAAAATTTTATTAATTGTAGAGACGCAATGCATTGCGTCTCTACAATTAATAAAATTTTCA
>JAYSYX010000184.1:0-11155 GCA_043727235.1 Bacteroidota bacterium | reverse complement strand
GTCACAGTCACAGTCGCAGTATGCAGTTCCGACGTGAGCAAAATCCCTCTCCGCATAAAATTATTTCAACCATTTCAACAACTTCAACACCATCCCATATATTATCCGGTAAAAAGAACTCAAAACCCCGAACCCCGAACCCCGAACCCCGAACTCAGAACTCAGAACCCCGAACTCAGAACCCCGAACAGAAACATGTAGTGATCGACGCAGGAGATTTACTACATGTCAGAACATTTTACCTCTTCCCTTTAAAAAAATTCACCAACAACTCCTTCGCTTTTTCGCCTTCAATTCCGGTGCTGATATCGGTTTTGGGGTGCAATAACTGGCCGTATCTGGAATAACCCATTTTAGGATCGGACGCGGCATAAACTATTCTTCCGATTTGTGCCCAGTGACATGCTGCCGCACACATAGGGCAAGGTTCGAGGGTTACATATAAGGTGCAATCCACGAGATATTTGGCACCAAAATGATTACAAGCTGCAGTAATTGCCTGCATTTCAGCATGTGCAGTGGGATCTTTAAGTAGCTCAACCAAATTATGTGCCTTTGCAATAATATGGTTGTTTGAAACAATTATTGCCCCAATAGGCACCTCATCCTCCCGTAAAGCCTTATCGGCAAGTTTTAATGCCTCCTGCATAAAATATGCATCAGGATCGCTAATTATTCCCATGCGACAAAGGTAACATGAAAAGAAAAGTTCGGAAAATAGAATTTGGCAAGTTTGAAACTCAATTTTTATTAATTTTTGCTCAAAATGTGACATCTAACTCCTTTATTTGCACGCTTTTGTAACATATGGAGCATTTATATCATCTACTCTTAAAAATACCTTAAATCATTAAAAAGGCATTTAAACTCATCGTTTTTCAATTAACTTTGACCGGTCATGAAAAAAATCATTTTTATTGCAATATTATTTAGTTTAAGCGGGCTGGCAAGAGCCCAATCCACAATTTCTTTACAACAGGCAATAGATCTTGCAACGGAGAATAATCTGCAACTAAAACAAGGCGCAGCCGGTGTTGAATACACTGAAAGAGCATCTCAACAAAGCCGCTTATTATTATTGCCTAATTTAAATCTTGGAACTTCCTATTTTTCTAATTATGGATATACCATCGACCCGGTAACGAATATTCCAACTGCAAATAACTTTCAAACAAATGGATATCAATTAACCTCTCAAGTAAATTTATTCAGCGGTGGCAGTATAAATAACACGATCAAAAAAAGTAAGACTGATCTTCAGGTTTCTACAATGAATTATAAAGAACTTGTAGAAAATACACAATTTCAGGTTATCAGTGCTTATTTAAGTGTAATGTTTGCAGAGGAACAAATGAAGATAGCAACACAAAAAATAAGTACTACGGAATTACAATTATCCAATTCACAAAAACTCGTTAATGCGGGAAGTATCCCTGAAGGTAATTTATTAATGATAGATGCTCAACTGGCGCAAGACAGATTAACCTCCATTCAAGCATCAAATGGACTGGATAGAGCCTATTTGGATCTTAAATTATTATTGCAAATTAAGCCGGATGAACAGATCAGAATTGTATTTCCCGATGTAACTAAATTAGAAAATCTTTTAAGTGCTCCGGTTCCAAATGCAAATGATGTTGCAGATTATGCAATTGCAAATAAAGCGAGCATAAAAAAATATGAATATCAATTGATGAGTGATGAACTTTCGAGAAAAATCGCAGCTGCGGGTGCTATGCCTGAATTGAGTTTAATCGGACAGATATCAACAAATTATTCAAATGCAATTTATCCTCCTTTTGTTACAGAATCGGAAGCTTTTAATGTTCAAATCGATAATAACCTGAGTGAAGTTGTAGGACTATCCCTGCAAATTCCAATTTTTAATAATGGTCAGGTATTATTGAATAAACAAAATGCAGAACTTACGATAATTAATACACAACTCAATCAGCAAATTGCTATTAATTCATTGCGTCAAAGTGTAACACAAGCAGTAAACGATATGAAAGCCGCTATTGCCTCTTATGATGCCGCATTAAAAAATTACGAAGCATCACAAAGTGCATTTGATTTTGCAGAAAAGAAATTTAATATGGGAACTGCATCATCTTTCGATTATACAAATTCAATAAATGTTTTGGCACAGGCTGAATCTAGTTTAGTACAAGCGAAATACGATCTGATATTCAAAGCAAAAATTATTGATTATTATTTAGATAAACCATTGGATTTTTAAAATTATATATATGCGTTTAGTTAAAATTTTTGGAGGCATAATAGCACTCCTGGTAGTAATTTATCTTGTAGGAAATGGTCAAGGTTGGTTTGGCGGCGGCAAAGGTGTTGTGGTAAATACCGATACCGTGCAAAAACGAGATATAATAGAAACTGTTACCGCAAGTGGAAAAATTTATCCTGTTACACAAGTTGTGATAGCCGCTGAAATTTCAGGCGAAATTGTTGATCTTGCTGTAAAGGAAGGTGACAAGGTAAAAGAAGGTGATCTTTTAATGCGTATAAATCCCGATCTATATGAAACACAGGTGGAGCAAGCGCAAGCCGGGTTAAATAATACCAAGGCGCAATTATCAAGTGCAAGGGCGCGTGTATTACAAAGTAAATTGCAATTTGATAATGCAAAAATTGCTTTCGATAGAAGTACTCAATTATTAAAGGACAAAGTAATTTCTCAAATGGAATACGAACAGGCGCAACTAAGTTTCGAAACAGCAAAAGCGGAATATGGTATTGCACAGGAAAGTGTAACTGCCATGGAATACACTGTAAAAAGTTCAGAATCGATGTTAAAAGAAATGCGCAATAATTTTAAACGCACTTCAATTTATGCTCCTGCAAATGGAACTGTTGTTGGTTTGAATAAAAAGAAGGGAGAAAAAGTTTTGGGTACCATTCAAATGACCGGCGATCAACTAATGAGTATTGCCGATCTAACTCAAATGGAAATACAAGTGGATGTTAGTGAAAATGATGTTCTTCGCATTGATGTTGGCGACACTGCTGAAATTGAAGTGGATGCCTACATGAACAGGAAATTTAAAGGTGTGGTTTTCCAAATTGCAAATTCTGCAGGAAGTAATAATCTTTTATCGGTGGCATCGGAACAAGCTACCAACTTTAAAGTTAAAATATTCCTGCTTCCTGACTCTTATAACGATCTTATCGTGGAAGGCAGTAACAAATATCCCTTTTATCCCGGTATGAGCGCAACCGTTGAGATTAAAACCAATGTTGCAAAAAGTATTTTAACAATTCCGATCCAGGCCGTGGCAACCAGTGAAGATACTTCCAGCACTTCCGGAGATAAAAAAATTAATGAGATCGTTTATATGCTCGATGGAGATAAAGTGAAAGAGGTAATAATAGTTACCGGTTTACAGGACGATAATTTTATTGAAGTTAAATCAGGGTTGACAGACGGACAAACAATTGTGAGCGGTCCTTATAATACCATTACCAATATTCTAAAAAATGAAGATGTTGTAAAGGTGGAAGAAAAAGAAAATGAGGAGGATAAAAAATGAGATGTTTTAGTTTCTGTTTAATTTGTTTAATTACATTTAATGTTTCTTCACAGGAGCTAAAAAAAATTACTATCAGGGACGACTTTAAACATACAAAAGAAGAGATCTCTGTTCTTGCTTCTGATAAAAAGATAAAACATGGTGTTTATAAATTGTATTACGATGATAAACTAAGTGTAGAAGGTAATTATTCTAATAATCTGAAAGACGGGATTTGGAAAGAATACGATTTTAAAGGTAAAACAATTACTAAAGAGTATAACTACAAAAATGATACTCTGCACGGATACTTTGTAGAATTTTATTCCGGAAAACATGTTAGAAAATCCGGAAACTATATTAATGGTTTAATGGACGGAATCTGGGAGTTTTATGATTTCGATCATAAGTTGTTCGAGAAAGGTTCCTATTCTAATGGTAATGAAATAGGAATATGGGAATTTTATACCAACGGCGATTTGGTTCAAAAATATAATTTCGACAATGGGGAATTTTTATTAGATAAGGTTATTTCCCATGAAAAAAACGTAACAATTTATGACGATCTTAAAAATCCAATTGATACTATTGATGAATTGCCATTCTATTTGGGAGGAATTAAGCACTTGTATTATTTTATAGGAAATGAAATTGAGTATCCACGTATGGCACGTGATAACGGTATAGAGGGAACAGTGTATGTTGTACTCAATATTGATGAATCGGGTAAGATCGAATCTGCGAAAATATCGAGAGGTGTAGGAGGTGGATGTGATGAAGAATCGATTCGTGTTTTATTACTTACATCCGGTAAATGGATTCCTGCCTATGATGATGGTAAACCGATAGAAATGAAAATAATGCAGCCAATAAAATTTACACTGTCCGATTAACTTTAATCAACTATTGTCATCCCTCTATCATAATTCCAATTTACATATAACTCTTTATGTAAATCTCCGTTTATAACATCATAACACTTATTTCATCACCCAAAATATTTTGTTATGGCACAAATGGTAACCGGCAACTCTGCCCAAAAAAGAAAAGCTCCCTTTGTTGATCTTACCCCAATGGTTGATCTCGCATTTTTGTTAATTGCATTTTTTATGCTTACCACTACATTGTTGGAAAATAATACAATTGTATTAAATATGCCAATGGATACAGATGATCCGGCTACTATTAATCGCGACAGGTTAATGACATTGCTTATTGGAGAAAATAATAATATCTATTATTATAATGGGGATGTATTAAATGAATTAGAAAAAACAAATTTTAATAATGATGGCCTTCGTGAATTATTGTATGAGAATAATTCAAGGGTAAATGCACTTTTCGGTAAAGAAAAGGGATTGGTTTGTATCATAAAATTGTCAGAATATGCCAATTACCAGAATATGGTGGATGTGTTGGATGAAATGGTGATCTGCGATGTGGCTACTTATGCTATTCAGGATATAACTGAAGAGGAAATAATGATGCTGAACAACAAAAAATAATAGCAGTTGCTTATGGAATATACTTTACTATTTCATCTTAATCTAAAATCAAAACTTAACTGCTATGAAAAATCCAAACTTCTATCTCGAATCAACACTTGATGACATTGTTTTCGAGGATCGCAATCAGGCCTATGGTGCTTATCAATTGCGCAAAGATTCCTCCCGTTTTTTAAGAATTTCCCTTTTTATAGGATTGTTTTTGGCATCCGTGGTTTCAGCCTTCAGCTTGTCGAAAAAACAACCCGATCTTATTACTAAAGACATTGTAGTGGATATTGATGTAGTTAATTTAGATCCCAAATTGCCGAAAGTGGAAGAAATTTTACCTCCACCTCCACAAGAACAAGTGATCCAACAGGCTACTCAGGCTTTTAATGAAATGGTTGCGACAGCTGATCCTAATGTAACAGTTGATGATGTTCCAACAATCGATGATCTTCAAGGCAGAGTGATAGATAATTTTACAAATGAGAACCCTGTTATCGGAGAAACTTCAATTATAAATAGGGTAACATCTGAACCCGTTGTAAAAAAAGAAGATTATATTCTTTTCCCATCACAAATGCCGGAATATGTTGGCGGAACACTGGCAATGATGACGTTTTTAGGAGAAAATATTAATTATCCCCGCCATGCCCTTGATATAGGTATTGAAGGAACTGTTTATGTGAGTTTTATTATTAATACCGACGGTTCAATTTCAGATGCAACAGTTGTAAAAGGAATTGGATTTGGTTGTGATGAAGAAGCAGTGCGCGCAATAATGTCCATGAAAAAATGGTTGCCAGGAAAACAAAATGCAACCCCTGTTCGCGTTAAAACCACCATTCCAATAAAATTTGAGTTAGAAGATTAATATTATTTTGTTTAACGATCAGGTTTCACCCCGTAGTAGAATTCCTTTGGAGTTCGCTGCGGGGCTTTTTGTGAGGTGAATGGTGATTTGGTGGAAAGATGTAGTCAAATTCGCCGTCACGGTCATTGAAATTTGTTTATTTGTAGAGTCGTAAAGTTTTGCGACTCTACAAATAAACAAATTTCAACCAAGAAAAATAATGAATAAAGAACAAGGAATAAAGAACATTAATCGGATCGACAACCCACAACCCAGAACTCAGAACTCAGAACATTTCAGTCAACATGTATCCCCAACTTCCTGCAAGCAATTTCACTTGCTTTTTGTTCTGCTCGTTTTTTGCTGTAGTCTGTGTCTTCGGCAATGAGTTCGGCGTCGAGCATCAAACCCATCTTATACATGCGTTTACCTTTTAATTCATGTTCTTCGAGGAGATCGAAACGAACTTCGCGGCCATTTTTTTGCGACCATTCAATGATCTTGCTTTTAAAATTGTAGACTATGCTTTCAAGTTCCTCAATTTCGTAGTGCGGAACTAAAATTTTATGCATGAAGAATATGGAAGCATCTTCATAACCGGAATCAATATATATTGCACCCACTAATGCTTCCAACGCATTTCCCAGCACATTGCTTTTGGTGAGATCGGTTCCGCCGCGCCTGATCTGCATCATCTCCCCCAAACCAATTTTTAGTGCAACACGGTTAAGCTGCTCACGACTTACAATTTTGCTCCGCATTTCAGTTAAAAATCCTTCACTTCTATAGGGGTATTTTTTAAATAGATAATCAGCAATAACAAGATCTATAACGGCATCTCCCAATAATTCGAGACGTTCGTTGTTAGTATGTACTGTGCTGTGAACAGAACTGTGCTGAAACGCCAGTTTATATACGTCATAATTTACGGGAGAGCTTCCGGTAATACTTTTCAGCTTTCGGCAAAAGATCTTTTCCGATCCGAAATAACAATTATAAATTTTTTGAAATGTTCTTACCAAGCAGTTAGTCACTCAACTTTTTAAAAATAACGGAAGCGTTATGTCCACCGAAACCGAAAGTATTACTTAAAACAGCGTTCAGTTCGCGGTTTTGAGCTTTATTAAAAGTTAAGTTGAGTCTCGTATCAAAAACCGGATCGTCGGTAAAGTGATTTATGGTTGGGGGGATGATACCGCTGTTGAGTGCCATTACACTGGCAATTGCTTCAATAGCCCCGGCTGCACCCAGAAGATGACCGGTCATGGACTTTGTAGAGCTGATATTTATGATATAGGCATGCTCTTTAAATATTGCCTGAATTGCTTTAATTTCCTGCGGATCACCAATTGGCGTGGAAGTTCCATGCACATTTATATAATCTATATCTGCAATGGTCATCCCGGAATCGCGAAGGGCATCGGTCATAACCAATTGAGCTCCAAGTCCTTCCGGATGTGGCGCAGTCATATGATATGCATCAGCACTCATACCTCCACCCATATATTCTGCATAAATGGTTGCTCCGCGTTTAATTGCGTGTTCGTATTCTTCGAGAATTAATGCTCCGGCTCCTTCCCCCAATACAAAACCATCACGGTCAAGATCGAATGGGCGGGATGCCGTTTGGGGAGATTCATTTCTTTCACTGAGTGCCTTCATGGCGTTAAATCCGCCAACACCTGCAGCTGTTACTGCTGCTTCACTGCCACCTGAAACAATAAGATCTGCTCTACCCATGCGTATGCAATCGGCAGCAATTATTATAGAATGAGTAGAAGACGCACAAGCCGAAACAGTAGCAAAGTTCACCCCTCTGAATCCATAACGTATAGAGATCATGCCCGCTGCAATATCGCTTATCATTTTTGGAATGAAAAACGGATTGAAACGCGGCGTTCCGTCGCCTTTGGCAAAGTAGGAAACCTCTTCTTCAAAGGTTTTCAATCCACCTATACCACTGGCCCAGATAACACCAACACGATCGAGGTTAACGTTATGTGCTCCAACTCCTGAATCTTTTACAGCTTCCTCAACGGCAGCCATAGCATAATGCAGGAACGGATCCATCCGTCGCACCTCTTTTTTATCAATTACAGTTGTGGGATCAAAGTTTTTAACCTCACAGGCAAAACGGGTTTTGAAGTTGGTAGCGTCAAAACGGGTAATAAAATCAGCGCCGCTCTTGCCGGCTACCAACCCCTCCCAATACTCGCGTACAGAGTTGCCCAGCGGAGTTAATGCTCCAAGACCAGTTACTACAACTCTTTTAAATGCCATGTGATGGAATAAAATTACTTTACGTGTTCTTCCAGGTAAGCAATGGCGTCACCTACTGTGGTAATGCCTTCAGCCTGTTCATCGGGAATAGAGATGTTGAATTCTTTTTCAAATTCCATGATTAACTCTACTGTATCTAATGAATCAGCGCCTAAATCATTGGTAAAGCTGGCTTCAGGAACAACTTCGGTTTCATCTACACCAAGCTTATCAATAATGATCTTTTTTACTTTTTCTGCAATTTCTGACATTGTTTTAGGTTTTAATGGTCCACTAATAAAAGATGGATACTGTTTAATAATAAAGTGCAAAGATAAAGGAATGTGTGTGGATTGTGCAAGTATGAGCAGATATTATCACGGCTTGTTACCTTTGAGCCAATATATCAGGCATTGTGGCGAAACGAAAATTGAAAATAAATCCGGATTTTGATTTCCTGTTGATTGGTATCGTAACAGCCCTCCAGGACTACCGCTTAGCGTGGTTCATAAATAGCACCCTGCATAAAACACTGGCAAAAAAGGACGATATTCACTTGACTGACCCCCAGAATAAAAAACAAATGAATTTTGCCCGATTTGACTTTGATGAGGCAATAACACGCTCCGTTTTTCATTTATTGCAAAATAAACATGCAAATGAATGCCTTTTGCCTGAATATAAGGAGCTGGATTTTGTTCTGATCATTAAAGGGGACTATTATAAAACCAGAAAAAATGAAATATTAAAAAAACTGAGAGGGCTTGAAAATGTTCAGGCTGCAGTAATTTTAGACCTGGAGCTGGTTAAGTCAAAGAATAATTTACTTATAGAGTTATGAGAAACTTTAGTGAGATACCTTTGCTATTCAATAAAACAGAGGTCAAAACAATTTAAACCTTAGTATTAATATCTTCTGAAGTGATTAAAAATTTTAAATTTTAAAATGAAATTAAATAAAAATAAAACAAAAATAATTGCAACGCTGGGGCCCGTAAGCAGTAATTACGAAATGATAACAAAACTCATTAAGTCAGGCGTTGATGTATTCCGATTAAATTTTTCGCATGGCACGCATGAACAACATAAGGATACGATAGCACTCATTAAAAAAGCAAATGTCGAATTTAATACTCACGTAAGTATTTTGGCTGATCTTCAGGGGCCAAAAATAAGGTTAGGTGACGTGCAACCCAATATTGTTTTACAGGATGGAGACCTTTTTGAATTCACAACAAAAGAAATGGTAGGTGATAATAAAAGGGCTTATATAACATATAAAAATTTTCCGAATGATGTAGAGGCAGGGGAAACAATTCTTATAGATGATGGTAAAATTGAGTTGAAAGTATTAGAAACAAATAATAAGGATACAGTTAAAACAAAAGTGATTTTCGGTGGTCCTATTTCCTCCAAAAAAGGTGTGAATTTGCCTGATACCAAAGTTTCTATTCCATCACTTACTGAAAAAGACCATAAGGACCTTTTGTTCGCTTTGGATCACGGAGCTAATTGGATCGCACTATCATTTGTTAGAAAGGCAGAGGATATAATTCATCTTAAAAATATTATTCAGCATCATGGTCATCATGCGCGTGTTATCGCAAAAATTGAGAAACCTGAGGCTTTAAAAAATATTGATGAAATAATTGACCAAACAGATGCAATTATGGTTGCTCGTGGAGATCTGGGAGTGGAAATGCCGGTGGAAAATGTACCTTTTACTCAGAAGGAACTTTGCAGAAAATGTCTTTTGAAAACAACTCCTGTAATTATTGCCACCCAGATGATGGAGAGTATGATAGAAAGTCCGCATCCAACCCGTGCGGAAGTAACCGATGTGGCAAATGCAGTTTTAGACGGAGCCGATGCCGTAATGTTAAGTGCTGAAACAGCTACGGGCAAATATCCTGAACTTGTGATAAAAACAATGGTGCGCATTCTGGAAAAGGCGGAAAAAGAAGAAATCGTTTATAACAGAAGACATGCCCCTGATAAGAATTCAAAAACCTACTTGAGTGATGCTATTTGTTTTAATGCCTGCAATATTGCAGGCGAAGTACATGCAAAAGCAATTATGGGTATGACAAAAACGGGATATACCGCATTTATGGTTGCAAGCTGCAGGCCAAAAGCAAAAATTTATATTTTTACCAATAATCCCGAAGTGGTAAATATTTTAAATTTGTTGTGGGGTGTAGAGGCGTTTTATTACGACGGAATGAAAGGAACAAATAATACTTTCAGAGAAGTGCAACAACATTTAAAACAGGATGGTTTGTTGGAGGAAGGAGATATCGTTATTAATTTAGGTACCATGCCTGTAAAAGAAATGGCCCGTACAAATACTTTAAAGATCAGCGTAGTACAATAACTGAAAAATAAATTCATTTTATTAAAAACTATTTTTATGTGGAAAGAAGAAAATAATAAATTAAAAAGATCCTTTGTCTTTACTGATTTTTCTGAGGCATTTGCATTTATGACACGGGTTGCATTTATTGCTGAAAAATTCGATCATCACCCATATTGGGTTAATGTTTATAATAAAGTTGATATCACATTATCTACACACGATGCGGGTGATATTGTTACGGCACAGGATAAAGAATTGGCGAATGCCATAGATGAAATATTTGATCAGCATCATAAATAATAGTTTTGATTTATGTTGATTTCTCCAAAAAAATTAATTAATGTATTATTGATATAGAATTTACTTTTAGATGCAATACTCTGAGGAACAACAAAAAAGAATTAACAGTCTTACCAGCCAATTACTATCGGTAGCCGGAAACATGGATATTGAACATGATGCTGCCCGCGATCGCATTGATGAATTAAAACAAGTAATTCATTTTCACGATTGGAAATATTATGTGGATTCGCAGGCTTTGATGACCGATTTTAATTATGATAAACTTTTCAAATATTTAAAAGATCTTGAAATAGCTAATCCAGATCTGCTTACACTGGACTCACCAACACAACGCGTTGCAAGAACCCTCACCAGCGACTTCCCATCTGTT
>JAYSYX010000183.1:0-4164 GCA_043727235.1 Bacteroidota bacterium | reverse complement strand
CGATCAACAGCAGTCTTGAAATCTATAGTGTCAATTTTTATTTGTGTTTTGCCTTCATAAATGCAAAGGCACAGCAAACATAGGGTTAGGATATTTTTGATTGGATCGTGTGTTAGTTATACCAAAATGTAAATACTTATTTTGAATCTGCCAACCAAAGCCGTTTGCTTCAGTAGAAACCATAATCGTAATTTAGGACGAAATAAAGGTTTGTTAAAACTTTAGAATAATTTTATAGTAATACCTATCACTATCTCAAATATTTGAATTATTTTCGTAATTAATGACCCGAAATGTAAAATTGATCCTCGAAACAGTTGCAGTTTTCTTTATAAATAGTTGCGTGGCAATATTCATCAGTTCCTTAGATGTTGATACCTGGATCAAAATGTTAATATATATTCCCGTATTATTATTTCAAGGTCTTTGGTTCTATCGCTTTTATATTGTAGGCCATGAAGCTGCTCACAAAAAATTATTTCCTGCCAATGTTAATTTAAATGATTTTTGGGGTTCTGTTATTTTGATCCCTTTAATGGTGCCTATCACCATTTACAGAAAAATTCATTATTTCCACCATGGTTTTAACAGAAAAGATGACCACACTTCTGCATTAGATACTTATGTAATCCAGGGCAAACCCACGCTCTTAAAAAAAATGTATGCGTATATCCTCTGGTATCTGAGTGTGTTCTTAGGGGGTTTCTTTTTGCATTCGCTTATTTCAGTGATATTATTTTTATTCATACCTCCTAAACTTTCAATCAAAATTTCACCTGCTTTCAACAATTGGACAGTTAAGGATCAGTTGCGTTCAATATTACTGTTTTTATTTGGAGTGGGTTTTCACATTGCAATTCTTTTTGTATTCGGAAAAACAATTTATTTATATACTTTGGGATATCCAATGCTTGCATTCGCATGGGTTTTGTCACTTTTGGTATATATTTTTCATTATGATACCACTAAAGGAGATGAGGTTAGATTTAATGTGCGATCAGTAAAAAGAATTCCTGTTTTTTCATGGATACTCATGAATTTTAATGAACATGCAACCCATCATCAATATCCGAATATTCCCTGGCACGAATTACCCCTTAAAAGTAAACCTCTTCCGGAAAAATTTGAATCAAAAAATCAAAGCACCCGAAATTTTTTTAAAGCAATTCTAAACCAATTCAAAGGGCCGATAATAGTATATGAAACGCAGGATTAGAATTGCAGAATTAAAGGACGCAGCTGCCTTTGTAGAGATCAAAGATCAACTTCCTATTCAGCGGACCGATGGTACTACCACTACAGGTGGTTTCCTGCTTGGAACTGATTTGATAACCTATGAATATTATATTGAGAACGCATTTTGTCTTGTTGCCGAAGTTGATAATGTAATTGTGGGTTTCGGAATAATTTTCAGCGACGAAATGCTCCGCGGTTCGGATGTGTGGTTGCGCAGAAAACAGGCAAACTGGTTTATTAATTTAGCTGATTGGGAGGATAATAAACTTTGTTATTTCGAACAACTGGCATTTCTTCCCGGTTATAAAAAACAGGTGATATTACTTACCTATAATCTCGTGAAATGGGTTTTCGATCTGGGATATGACACCTTGTTTACTACAACGGTAAAGGAGCCGGTGCTAAACCTTGCAGCAATACCATTTATTAATGCAGTTGAGGGTATTAAAGCAGGAAATATTCAGGAAATTTATCCAAAAATCGGCCATATTATTTCAGATATATACCTGATCGACTCTTCAGTTTTTGACCAAACAACCAAGATCCATAATTTATATCCTTTCTTCCAGAATAATTTGACATTGTTGATCGAACAATGAGTCAATATTCATAAATTTTGCTGACTTCTAATCAAGTAAATTTTGGTTAACTTTGGATTTCTAAAAATTTTCAATGAAAATTCTTATTAGTGCATGGTTATTATTTATTTCAAATTATATTTTTGCACAGCGATATAATAGTGGACTGGCAATTGTAAATTTCGATGTGGAAATTGCAAATACTCAATTAAATTTTATTGGCGATTCCGTTCCAACATTTGTAGTTGACGATTATCCTGTTACTGATTCCATGTTTAAATTAAGCAAGGATGTGTTGATGGCTGCTGGTTTACGTAACGTTGATAGAATTTGGTATTCGAATGATTCACTAAAAGAGACATTAATATTTGAAATTTATACTGATTATTTCAGGATGAATACTTTTCATTTTAATAATAATGATATCCCGGCTGATTTATTGAAAAGGATGGTGTTATATGATGAATCGGGGAATTATGCAACTGAAGAAAATAAAGCTAAAGGAATTTTGAGTTTGCAAAAACTTGCAACTCCAATCTCACCAAAATATTTTATTACAAATAAAGGATTGGTTTTGGAAGACAATAAAAAAAAGACAGTTGATATCTATGGTAAACCCGATACCGTATCGATTCTTGATGGTGTAGAAAAGCTGCAATGGAAATTTATAGGCGATATCTACTACTATGATCATAAGATCGACCTAAAGGGAAAACCTGTTGCAGAGCGTAGTTTTGGGCATGTAATAACTATGTTCTTCAGAAATGATAAATTGATTGGTTTGATTTTGGAGAATGAAATTCCATAAATTTAGAAAGATAGAGTAATATCAATGATCAGTATAAATAAGGAATTATATTTTTTCCCAGACATTATCTAGTTCTTTGCCAAACTTAGAATACGTTATTTCAGTATGAAATGACCTTCATCAATTAATCTTTAATTTTAATCTTATTGGTTTTTAATTTGTAACTTTGATTCAAACCTTAAATACCAACAAATTGAGAATTATATTTATTTTTATAACGACAGAATGCGTACGAGTAAAAAGTTATTAATTGGTTAATAGATGCAACTTGAATATGAAACAATTAAACAAATCAATACAATTTGCCTTGTACTTTGTGGCAATTCTTTTTACAGCATGTTCAGCAAACAAGAACTCTGAGGAAGTTAGTGAAACAGATGCCCTGATTCCTGTATCACAGGCTTCTGAATCTGTTATTGGGTTTTTAACATGGTATAAAGCGCATATGATGGATCTTAATGCATATAAGCTTGTGACAAATAACGGCAATGAAACACCGGAACCCAATAAACCATATTCCGTTAATTTTTCCGAAACGGAAAAATATATCGCTGCATTAAAGGCTAGTGGATTTATTTCTGAAAAATATGTGGAAAATAGAAGAGCGTATTTCAAAAAGTGTGATGATACACTAAAGCAGGAAAAACAATATGATGGGCCTCCAATGGGTTTTGATGCTGATCTGATTATGCTCTCTCAGGATTTTGAATTGGGTTTTTTAGATCAGGTCAGAATTGATACACACCCGGTGGGAATAAACAATGCACATATAATTTTGGAGTTTCCATACGGTTTGAAACTTGACTATACAATGAGTCTGGAGAAAGGAAAATGGTTAATTGATGATATTCAGAATGTTTCTGTAAGGTAATTATTTATGTTTCAATCGGAACAAAATTTAAGAAAAGTTAATGTCACCAGATACATTATGCCATTACGCGAGGGTGGATCATTACCAGCATTGGCAGAAGCGGATGATGATTTTAAATACGTATTAAAATTCAGAGGTTCAGGACATGGATCAAAAGTTTTGATAGCGGAATTAATTGGTGGTGAAATTGCGCGATTATTGGGATTAAAAGTTCCCGAATTGGTTTTTGCAAATCTTGATGAAGCTTTCGGACAAACGGAAGGAGATGAGGAGATACAGGATATTTTACAATGGAGTAAGGGATTAAACCTCGCCTTACATTTTTTATCGGGTGCAATAACTTTCGACCCTGTTGTAACTCAGGTGGATGAAAAATTGGCATCGCAAATTGTTTGGCTCGATGCATTCATTACCAATGTCGACAGGACATTTAAAAATACTAATATGTTGATCTGGCATAAGGAATTATGGCTAATTGATCACGGTGCATGTTTGTATTTTCATCATAATATTTCAAATTGGAAAACACAGGCATTGAGTCCATTTGCAATGATAAAAGATCATGTTTTATTATCAAGAGCAACCATGTTAGAACAGGTTAATGGGGAATTCAAATTAATTTTGACAGAGGATAAAATAAGATCCATTACTCAATTGATCCCCGATGAATG
>JAYSYX010000182.1:0-1717 GCA_043727235.1 Bacteroidota bacterium | reverse complement strand
TGATAGATTTTTTTCTCATCTCACCCAATATTGAATTACTCAAAATAAAAACGATCAATACCAATTTTGAATTCTCCGATCATCAGCCTGTACTTATGCAGGTTAAATTAAAAAATTAGTCGCGATGAAATATATTCTGGCAATTGATCAGGGAACCACTTCTTCAAGAACAATTCTTTTTGATGAGAATTTAAATGAAATAGCAAAGGAGCAAAAAGAATTTACACAAATATTTCCTGAAGTGGGATGGGTGGAACACAATGCCAATGAAATATGGGAGACCCAATTATTTACCATTAATGCAGTAATTAAAAATTCGGGAATTAATGTGGAGGATATTGTATCCATTGGCATAACTAACCAGCGGGAAACTACGGTTGTCTGGGACAAAAAAACCGGTGAACCAGTTTATAATGCAATCGTTTGGCAAGACAGAAGGACCGCGGCATTGTGTGAAACACTTATACAAAATGGTCACGAGGAATATATTCGCAAAACTACCGGCTTACTCATCGATGCATATTTTTCCGGGACAAAGATCAATTGGATATTAGATAATGTAAAAGATGCAAGAATAAAAGCAGAAAGAGGAAGTTTATTATGTGGCACAATTGATACCTGGTTAATTTGGAAACTCACCCAAGGAAAAATGTTTGCAACGGATGTGAGCAATGCCTCAAGAACCATGTTATTTGACATTAAAAAAATTCAGTGGGATGAAATTTTACTGAATTTATTAAATATTCCTGCACAAATTTTACCTCTAGTAAAAAATTCTATTGACGATTTTGGATTTGCCAATATAAATGGAAAAGAAATTCCGATACATGGTGTTGCAGGTGATCAGCAGGCAGCATTATTCGGACAATGTTGTTTCGAAAAAGGTTCTGCAAAAAACACTTATGGAACAGGATGTTTTATGCTTATGAATACAGGTGCAGAATTACAATTATCGGAATCAAAATTATTATCCACTATCGCCTGGGGAATTGATGGAAAAATTGAATATGCATTAGAAGGAAGTGTATTTATTGCAGGAGCCGTAATTCAGTGGTTAAGAGATAATCTTCAAATAATTAAAAGCAGCGAAGAAACAGAAGAAATGGCTGCATCATTACCTGACAACGGCGGCGTGTATTTTGTCCCTGCATTCACCGGTCTTGGTGCTCCACACTGGGACATGTATGCAAAAGGAAGTATTACGGGTTTGAGCAGAGGAACAAATAAAAATCATATCGTTCGCGCTGCATTGGAAGGAATCTGTTATCAGGTTCGCGATGTATATGAAGCCATGAAAAAAGATTCCGGAATTACATTAAATGAATTAAAAGTGGATGGTGGCGCATCCGCAAATAATTGGATGATGCAATTTCAAAGTGATCAATTACAAATTCCCGTTATTAGACCCGAATATTTAGAATCCACCGTAAAAGGTGCTGCAATGTTAGCCGGAATAGGTGCAAAATTATTTACTATCGAAGATCTTAAAAAAATTAAATCAGGCTCAACAATATTTTCTCCAAAAATGGAAATGGATGAGGCAGATAAATTGTATTTGGCGTGGAGTGAGACGGTTGGGAGGATTGGTTAAAACGTTCAGAGTTCTGAGTTCTGAGTTCTGAGTTCTGAGTTTTGGGTTCTGAGTTTTGAGTTCTGGGTTCAGATTATTTGTTATTGCCTGAATTTACTGATTGAAATTTGTGTTTTTGTAGAGTCG
>JAYSYX010000181.1:0-11238 GCA_043727235.1 Bacteroidota bacterium | reverse complement strand
CGACAGCTGTGTTTCAGCAAATATTATTACTATAGATCTCGGCGTGGGACTACCGGCAGCTGATCTTGCAGAGCGTTTTGGACCTCACGCAGTGGTTGGGGGAGCATATCAATATAAAACAAATAAAAACTGGTTATACAGTATTGGAGGAGCCTTTATTTATGGAAGTGCCGTAAGGGAGGATACAATATTGAACAATTTGAAAAATGAGGCAGGCTACATTGTAGGCACCGATGGACTTCAATACGATCCTATTCTTTGGGAAAGTGGGTTTACCGCCTCCGTTCAGGTGGGAAAAATCACAAACCTTTGGAGCATAAATCCGAACTCGGGAGTTACTTTCTTGGGAGGTATCGGATTTCTTCAACATAATATCTGGATCTATATTGATGAAACTGCAGTTCCACAACTTTCTGAAGAATATAAAAAAGGATATGACAGGCTTACCAATGGTTTGGCTTTCAATCAATATATCGGATACTATTTGTTCAGCAATAAATATTTTGTGAATTTCCGCGCCGGAATTGAGATAACCGAAGGAATTACACAAAACCGGAGATCCATCAATTATGATACGCAGATAAAAGATGATGCCATAAGACTTGATATAATGATGAATCTCAAATTAAGTTGGAACTTGCCAATTTTTGAACAACCTGCACGTAAATTTTATTCTCGTTAATATGAAATTAATTGTTATTCTTATTGTGATAGGGATCTTGTTTGGAGCATCTATGCTTCTTTTTCAGCAATTTTTTTATTCCATTTTTGTTGGTTGTTATCATACCCTTATCAGAATTGCATCCATATTTAAAAAGAAGGCCTCACTTTGGGTGAAGGGAAGAAAAGATTTATTCGAAGATCTAAAACTCCATTTTGAGGATAACAATAAAAAAACAGTATGGGTGCATTGCGCTTCGCTTGGCGAATTCGAACAAGGGCGAACAGTAATGGAATCTTTAAAGAAACAACATCCTGAAATTAAAATATTGCTCACTTTTTATTCACCTTCGGGTTATGAAATTCAAAAGAATTACCAATACGCTGATCATGTTTGTTATTTCCCTGCAGATACTGCCAAAAATGCTGAAAAATTTATTTCCATTGTAAAACCTGATATAGCCCTTTTTGTAAAATATGAATTTTGGATACACCATATTAATGTTTTACATAATAAACAAATTCCACTGTTTCTCATTTCCGGAATATTCAGAAAAAACCAATTGTTTTTTAAATGGTATGCCCCCATCTTCAGGACTGCATTAAAAAAATATACTCGCATTTTTGTGCAAAATGAAACCTCACTGAAACTTTTGCAGAGCATTAAAATAAATACTGCAGAAATATGTTTTGATACGCGTTTCGACAGGGTTAATACAATTGCGGAAAACAGGAAAACCCTTCCTGAAATTGCCACCTTTGTTAAAGATCACAATGTAATAATTGCCGGAAGCACTTGGCCGAAGGATGAAAAATTACTCGCAAAAGCATTTTATCGTTCACTTGTGTTTATAAATTTTAAGATCATTATTGTACCGCATAATATAGAGGAAAAATATATGCGTAAAACAAAAAAAATGTACAAAAAATTTTCACTTATCTATTCAGAATTAAATAAAGCAACTGAGGCCGACCTTATCGGAAAGAGAGTATTAATAATCGACAATATAGGAATGCTATCTTCCCTGTATCAATATGGTGATATAAATTATATTGGGGGAGGGTTTAATAAAGGAATACACAATTGCCTGGAGGCCGCTGTATATGGGAAGCCTATACTATTCGGACCAAAATTTAAAAAGTTTAATGAAGCAGTAGAACTAACCAAAAGAAATGCCGCATTCGACATTCGCGATTATAATGAATTACTGAACAGAATTAACCTGATGAATCAATTTCAATTTATTTATAAAGGTGCTTCCATAGATGCAGAAGATTATGTTCAATCTCACCTGGGAGGAACGGATAAAATTGTTAAAGAAACATTAGAACAATTGGGAATTGGGAATTGGGAATTAAACAGCCAAAAAAAATTGATAATTGATAATTGACAATTGATAATTAAACAGCCAAAAAAATAATTATGAATTGAGAATGCCTCCTTCGCTAAAGCTACGGTGGCTGAAATGAGAATTGAGAATTAAACAGCCTAAAAAATAATTGATAATTGATAATTGACAATTGATAATTAAACAGCCGCGTTAATGAAACATTTTATTGTCCTATGTCCTATTTCCTCTGTCCTATTTCCTAATTCCTACGTCCTAATTCCTATGTCCTATGTCCTACTTCCTATGTCCTACGTCCTATATCATTCTTCGAACTTCAATTTCACCACTTCCAAAAATCTTTCCACTGATTCTTCTTCGGTGAAATTGTATTGGGAGGACAATTCATTTTGAATATATTTTTTTACTTCATCAAAGGATTGCATGCTGTTTATTTTTTTAAGTACAACAGAATATCCATTTGCATCTCCCTTAAATAATTCTTTTATGAAAAACAATTTATCATTAAGATCAATAACACTGTTGATCTCCTTTGCTTTATGAGAATGTATTCTTTCAGCAAGTGTCTTCTTATTATTTGATAATTTATTATTAAGAGCCTTGTTTAATTCACTACCTGCATTTTCTTTTAATTTATGTATAGGTTTTTTCTGATCCTCTGCCAAAGGTTTAATTTCTTCATTTTTGATCTTCAAATAAGGATTTTCAATTACAACGGGATTTTCTTTTTCTAAAGAGATTATTTTTTTCTCCGGAATTAGATTTTCTTTTTCCATAGGAACTTCCTTAACAGTTAATTGAGGTTTAATTTCTTCAGGCAATTCTTTAGGAATTATGGGCTCAACAGGCAGTATAGGACTCACTGTCACCTCAGGCTTTATATCTTCCTTGTGTACAACACTTAGGGTATTGAGTTTTTCCTGCAATTGCTGTACATATTTTTTCAGTAATTCGATCTCAAACTTATCCAATTGTCCATCGCTTTTAACTGAATTGAATAGCAGGTTCAATTTGTCGATCAGTATTTCAATCTCCGTGATTTTAGTATCCATTTTTAATTATGTAGTTTTAACCAACTTGTAAACGTATTTTCGTACCAAAAATAATATTTGCAAAATTATGTTTATTGAACCTCATCTGAAAGGAGAACGCCTTGGTTGGATAGAAGTAATTTGCGGATCGATGTTTTCCGGCAAAACAGAAGAGCTGATTCGCCGCCTGAAACGAGCCCGCATAGCCAATTTGAAGGTTGAAATATTTAAACCTGCCATTGATACCAGATACGATGAACAAAATGTGGTTTCACACGATGAAAAATTTATTGTTTCAACTCCTGTCAATAATTCGCTGAATATTTTATTGCTGAGCGAGGGCGTGGATGTTATTGGTATTGATGAAGCCCAATTTTTTGACAATGGCATTGTGGAAGTATGTGAACAAATAGCCGTGAGAGGCACCAGAGTGATAGTTGCCGGTTTGGATATGGACTTTCGCGGCAAACCTTTCGGCCCTATGCCGGATCTTCTGGCAATTGCTGATTATATTACGAAAGTGCACGCAATTTGTATGCAATGCGGCAATATTGCCTCCCGTTCATACAGAAAAGTGAGTAATAATGCTCAGGTACTTCTTGGTGAAAAAGAAGAATACGAAGCCAGATGCAGAACCTGTTTTCTTAAGGAAAGTTAAGCAAAACAAAAGTGTTGTTAACTGACATTGAAATGACTCAATTCCATTTGAAATTCGTATATTTGTAAGGAAAATAAACCTTGAGAAAGAAAAGTTATGAAAAAAAATCTTTTACTTATTACATTTTTGATAATTGCAGCTTCCATTAACGCACAAGCTCCTCTAAATTATCAAACTGATGCCAAATATGGCAACACCCAGATCAGAGATGCCAAAACAGCAACAAAATTTGATGTTACCAAACCGGCTTCGACCGCCGGCGAACGTGCTCTTAATTACTATTGGGTAAATTATTCCGATGCCGTTGATTATGCCTTAAATGGATGGACCCTTGAAAATCTTGCCTCAGTGCCGCTTTGGCCTGATTCCACAACTTACGTTGTAACAGGAACCGGAGAGGATTTTTATTGGTACGGACATGGTTATTCGCATGTTTTTGATCCGATATCTGATTACGTTTCTGATTTCGTTGATGATAACTTTACCGTTATCGGTGATGCTGATGACTGGTTCAATGAGGATCACGCATTTGATATTGACTCTGTTCGTTTCTATTATTTTTACGACAGGTTCAATGATTCTTATACAGATACTCTTAAGGTTTATGTATTTGCACCTAATTCAAGTGTTTATCAGGAAGGATATTACATCGACAATGATGCAAATGGTGATTATGACGAAGGTATCGACATAAGCCTTTTCCTCACCAAATATAAATATCAGGACAACAAACCAAACGGAACCTATACGGAATATACTTTCCTGATGGATAATGAAGATACAGCTAGCTTTAACATTGCTTCTGTTACTATTCCACTTGATCTTACCATAAACAAAAATTCACCCGACCATTTTGTAGGTGTAGCCTTCCAATTCATTCCGGGTCAACCATATGAAGTTGGAGATACCCTGATGGATTTTACAGATCCTCCGTTCTTTATTGAGAACCCTTTAAATCGTTTTTGGTTATTGTGTAACGAGGAACTTTTAGAAAGTGCACCTGTTTCCTGGTCAGAATATTCTGATAATCAGGATGGCTTTGCAAGTTCTGATGTTCGGTATAACATTTCAGCTACCGGTTGGAACGGGTTTTATGTGAGCACACTGGCTTACACCGATCCTTTTGCATGGGAACATGCATATATCGATTGGTATGTAGCCCCAAAAGGTGTGAATTTCCTTGCTACTACTCCATCACCTTGTGTAAGTTTACAAAAGAACTTCACCGATCTATCAAATTTTGCCGCAGTTCCTGATGATGCAACTTATTATTGGGAATTTGGTGATGGCGCAGTAAGTACTGAGCGCAATCCGGTTCATATCTACCCATTGCCTGGTACATATGAGGTTTGTCTCGCAGTTGATTATGGTGGATCAGCATATGATTATTGTAAAAATGTTACCGCTGATATTTGTGTGGGTCTAGACAATATTGAAAATCTTACTTCTATCAACATTTTCCCTAACCCTGCTGATGATGTGCTAAACCTAAGTTTAACCTTTGGTGATGCTCAGGATGCCGTGGTTTCTATTGTGAATATGGCAGGACAAGTATTATATATTCAAAATACAGGTATAGGTACTATTTTCAATACAACTATTGATATCAGTGCATATCCAGCTGGTGTTTATATGGCAAAAATTTCTAATGGTGCTCAGGCTACCATCAGAAATTTTGTTGTTGAATAAGAAATAAATTAAATAAAAAAAACCTCCTTGAAATTTTCAAGGAGGTTTTTTTATGGATAAATATTAGTAATGCTACTTTTCTGAAAGATGACCTTGCCAGTTGATTGGACATTAGTAAGTCTCTCCTAAGAGCGAGACCCGCACTCGCTCAATGTTTGGATATTACTGTTTTCCTGATACTTGATACGAGTTCCTTTCATATAGTATTTGGTTACCACGGACTAAAGTCCGCTTACAAGATGGATCATCCTTTCGGCATTAGGGGATCAAGTTCACAAGAAAGTTATTGCTCTTAACAATGCTGTGGTTGCGTGTCAGTGGTTTGTGTTTTTCACCAACCACTGGAGCAGATATCTTTTTGCTCTGTAAAATGCAAGTCCCGTTAGGGACGAAATATCGGTAGCAAAAATCCGACCCATAGCACCCAAGTCCCGTAGGGACGACATAAAAGAAATGTTCTAGCGGAGGAATTTCTTCATGCTTAAGAAATGGTGAATTAGAATATTGATTCCAACCATTTTTTATCTATAATACACCTTTGAAAATTAGATTATTTCCAAAATACTTTTACATTTCGTCCCTACAGGACTTGTGTAATTTTGTTTTTTTATTAGCTACCGATATGCCGTCCCGCTGGGACTAATTTAAATTTTTATCCTTTTTAAATCCGACCAATCCGAGTCATCAGCGCCTGTGCACCCACTGGCGAATCCCCCCTTTTTTCATTTTTTTTTACCCGAATTGGTGGATTTTTGGGTTTATCCGTTTGTGAGACCTTCGTTTCGAGCGAGAGACTCACTCACTCCGTGTTTGGATATTTATGGTTTCCTGCAATAAAGTATGATTTAATGCATAGGCAATGATAATAAATGACCAGCTACTTTAAAAATTATAAAAAAACCCTCTCAGAAAAACTGAAAGGGTTTTGAATATTATTAATATTAGGATTTTAAAATACTGCTAACCTGCGTGAAACCAGGTGGCCATTGGCATTGAATACTACCAGATAAGTGCCGGGATTCAAATCTCTTATATCTAAATAAATAGTATGAGAACCCTCCGTATAATTCGTAGTTCCGTAGTTGGCGACAGTTGTTCCCATCATATTTACAATGCTGATGGTCATGAGTGTCGGTTCAGAAACGGTAACATTTGCATTTGTATAGGAATCTGCCGGATTAGGCGATAAGGTTACACCTGCAATTATTTCCTCCTGAATTGGTCCTGAACTTACAGTAGTAAAGTCGCAGGTTGCAGCAGCTAGATTGAGAGCGCGATAGAATCCATTTCCATGAGTTCCAATATAAATTGCATTACACTCTGTTTCACGGATCCAATCTTCTCTAATCTCAAATACAGGAACATTACCCGGTCCAACACCACCTTCAACACTACCAGTTTCCTGGGTCCAGTCAGCACCGGTTGAAATGGAATAACTCCAGATACCGAATTCTGTTGCAATTAAAAGTTTATCATTATCTGCAACATGCATTAATATATCATATACAGGAATATTAGGTAAAGAACCAGCGTCAGATAAACAATCAAAAATTGCAAGATCGCCATCTAAACTATTATCGCTAAACCAAACATTTTGGTCAACACCGAATCCACCGATCGAAATTGCAATATCATTTGCATCATCGCGGTTGATGCTGATTCCTGTTATTTTTCCAGGGAAGATATTTGCATAAGTAAAGGTTACAATTCCAGCTTCGGTTGCATTAAATGTTGCAGCGGTTTCAGGATTAGCATCAGCATCCACATATTCTAAAGCAGCGGTTAAAATTCCGCTTACTTTGTAAAGTCTTCCATTTTCAGTTCCCACGTATGCGATATCACCTGAATTATCATACTCTATTGCACTTATAGAGCCGGAAGTTCCAGGTAAAATTTTAAACCAGGCTGGCGCTTCAGTAGAATTGAATAGAGCTCCATTTGTTACCCAAAGATTATTTTTTACGCTTTGATATAATCTTGATTCCGAAATTCCGGATTTATTTAAGAGTATATCGCGACCTTCGTAATTTACTACATCACCTTCCGAATAGAAAATGCCACTTCCTGCAGGATATTCAACCGATTCTCCTAAAAGAACATTTGCAAAAGTGCTATACAACTCGTAATTCTCCCATAAAACAAATGGGGTAACAAAATCGGTTCCTCCGTCAGCTAAACCATCCTGAGTACAAGTAGCAACTCCACCATCTATATTACAATCATAGATAGAGCTCATTGATGCACCTTCATTTACTGAACGGCGTAAAACTGCTCCATTTCCATTTGCAGTTACTGAGAAGAAGGTACCAAATAAATACTCAGGTCTGATCCTGGAAATTTCTGTTTTTCCACCATCACCACCTAATACTTCTATTGATTGAAGCTCACTATTGAGATCAAAATTCACGTATTGTGTTCCATTATCCTGAGAGCCACCCATGGCTTCACCTTCAATACCAATTGCTATGCCGTGACTTTGATATAAATTCAATCCTTTATTGAGAGTTCCAAAATCTGGATATTGAGCTGATGCATTTATGGTTCTTGAAACGCCTCCATCGGAGCCGAAGTACATGATCTCAGGATTTTCAGGATGGAAAACGATAAAATGTTGATCGGCATGTATATATTTTGAATACCAGCTTGGATAACCGGAACTTGTCATAGGAGTCCAACTTTGGGAAATTCCAACCCAGGTCCATGATTGAATTTGACCACCGATATAAATTCTTTGTGGATCAACAGGGCTAACAGCAATACACATGTTCCATTTGGCATTAGCCAGGGTTCCGTTTGGATTGAAGAAATCGGAGGCTTCTTCAGTAATTTGAGTGAAGTTTACTCCGTGATCAGTTGATTGATAAATACCCTGCAAACCAAAAGTTCCTGATTTAGCAGAATAGATATAAACATAATTTTTATCCGTAGGTGACACTGCAAGTACTCTTCTTATACTTCCTGTAGGTACTCCGAGTCCAAGTTCGTCCATCGTTCCGGGATTAGTTGGAGTGGTTGAACGATAATATTTGCGCAAACTTCCTGAAATAGCATGTAAATAACCTTCATTATCGAATGCTGCATCATCAGAAATTGCAGATAATGGAGAGCCACCACCTTCGCAATTGCTCCATACGGTGCCACCATCAGTAGAAATTTTTAACCCTGTATTTGTTGCAGCAACTATAGTATTTGCATCTATTGGGCTGCAAACCACTCTGTTTACATAGGCCCATGTAGCACCTGAACTGCTTCCGATTTCACCCGGAGTTGGTATTGTTGCTGTTAATTGGGTAAATGTAGGGAGATCGGTTCCTGCAACTGCCGTTGCTTTGTACATTCCATCACCCGCAAAACCGTGTGTGTAACTTCCAAAACTTCCGTCATAATAATCAGCCCAATATTCACCTGTTCCAAAATATATATCTCCATTTGAAGCCTGTGCCATTGCACAAACCAATAATGAACTAAATTCTGCATTTTGAGGATGTGGCTGCCAATCTAAACCTCCGTTATCCGTATAAAAAATTCCGCCGCTGGCGCCACCGCAATACATTCTGTCAGGGTTTGTTCTGTCGATCAAAATAACGCGTGTTCTTCCACCTACATTATTTGGACCAAATCCTTCCCATGCAAGGTTCAAAAGTGAACCACCGCGCTCACCGTTATTTACTTGAGCATGATACGCTCTCATTTGGTCACGCGCAGACAAAAGATCAGCTTCCTCAACCTTTCCGGTTAAAGGATTTGCACGCATACTGTTCACCCATTTTGCATATCCATCCGCTCTCGCCTGTTTTAATTCCACGCGGGTATTATACCTGTCAATTGTGCCGTCAGGCATTCCTGCAACATCATCTGCTCCGTATCCCTTCAACAGGAAAAATGAAACAAGGGCCAAACCGAGTAATGAAAGACCGAAGATTGTAAAATTCCTTTTCATGTATCGCTATTTTTTGTAAAAATATGAAATAAAATTAACACTCATTAACCACTTATTATTTATGACCGTTTAATTACAAATTTAAAGAATTTTGTAACCTGAAAATCTTAAAAAACATGGCGTTCCGCATGGTATGATGAGCGAACCAGCGGTCCGCTTTCCACATATTTAAATCCTTTTTCTAATCCAATAACTTTGTAATGATCAAACATTTCAGGTGTTACGAATTCTTTCACTTCAAGATGCATTCTGGTAGGCTGTAAATATTGCCCCAAAGTAAGCACATCACACCCATTATTTACAAGATCATTCATTATTGAATACACCTCTTCTTTAGTTTCCCCTAATCCCAGCATTACACCCGATTTAGTCCTTTTTCCAAATTCCTTTGTTCTCCGTAGCTGCTCAAGGCTGCGTTCATATTTTGCCTGAGGTCTTACCAGTCGGTAAAGTCTTTGAACGGTTTCCATATTATGAGAAACCACCTCCTGACCCGGTGAGATCATCGTTATGAGGGCATCCCAATTTGATTTAACATCAGGAATTAGTGTTTCAATTGTTGTTTTCGGTGATTGTTTTTTAATTTCCACCACTGTTTTATTCCATACTGAGGCACCTCTATCGGCAAGCTCATCGCGGTTTACAGAGGTGATAACCGCATGTTTTACCTTCATCACCCGAATAGCATCCGCAACCCGTTCAGGTTCTTCCAGGTCTAATTCTGTTGGTCGACCGGTTGCCACAGCACAAAAAGAGCAGGAGCGTGTGCAAATATTACCTAAGATCATGAAGGTAGCGGTTCCCTCTCCCCAACATTCGCCCATATTCGGGCAATTTCCACTTTCACAGATGGTATGTAGCTTGTGATCATCAACAATTTGCCTGACGTTCCGGTAATTTTCGCCGGTGGGAAGTTTTACTTTAAGCCATTTCGGCTTTCTAATGCGTTCAGAATTTTCTACAACTGCGAGTTCAATCATTTTTCATTATCCTTTTTTTACCACTTCTTGCCAAATTGTAAACTCAGGTATAAATACACAAAATACGGTTTGTTGTTCTCAGAAATAAGTATTGGAATTTCTTTTAAATAAACCTCAGTCCCTAATCCAACCTCCATTGACTTTACAAAATCGTCATAAGTTGCCCAATCAAAATTAAATCCTGATTTAGCAAAAATACCCGGGGCAAATTTAATTTCATTAAATCCTATACTAAAACCAGAGGCACCATAAATACTTGTGGCATCCAAAAATAAACTCTCTGTTTCAGGCGTATATTTAATAGCTCTTGTAAGATCACTACTTTCACCTGTGGTATTAAAAACTTCGAGATAATAAGGTTTAATAAATCCGGCCGAAAATCCTCCCGCATAATTAAAACTGACCTGAAAGCCACTCTTATCGGCCTTCTCGCCAATCATCAATTTTTGTCCCAGGGCAGCTTTTAAATTAAAGAATGAATTTTGTTTGCCATAAATAAATGGTTTCGGAGACTCCGGACCAATGGTAAATTCATTCACTCTTTTTGATTCTTTAGGGTCGTTGATAAAACCTAACTCAAAATAATATACACGTTTTTTATCGAGATTAATATCCTTGGTGTAATCGCCGAAAATACTCCAGCCCGCAGTGCTCATTTTACCACCGATGCTGAATTCATTTTCGTAACCTATACTTGTTGTTTTATTGGAAGGAGAGGTGATTTTATTTAAAATAACAGGCTTTGATTTATTTTCAAGCGTTATCGTAGTATCTTGCGCAAAACAGCGAGATACCCCCAAAACAATCAAAGTAAAGATCAAACCACATTTCATCGGATAATATTACGAATTTTGTTTGAGATTAGTTGCTAACCGAAAAAAAAAATTGTCATGGTTATATCAAAAGTAGTTTATTCCGGCGAATTAAGAAC
>JAYSYX010000180.1:0-11244 GCA_043727235.1 Bacteroidota bacterium | reverse complement strand
CATTAAATGCACATCCTGAATTAAAAGAAAATACAATAATTATTTTAATAAGTGATAATGGTTACAGTTTAGGGGAAAAAAGACACTGGACAAAATGGAGTCTGTGGGAGCCTGATATTCGTATTCCTTTTGTGATAATTGATCCTTCAAGGCCGGGAAATCAAATATCAAATGCAACAGTATCATTAATAGATCTTTTTCCAACAATAATTGATATGGCAGAATTAGATTATCCGCTTTTTTCGGATGGTACTACTTATCTCGACGGTAATAGTTTAATTCCGATTTTAGATCAGCCTGCAATAGAATTGGAGCGTCCCTTGCTCACAACCTACAAAAAAAATACATCCATGGGCTCCTGTTACCCGCATTATTCCGTTAGAAATAAACGTTTTCATTATATACGTTACAGGGAAAATAACGACGGAACATTTGCCACAACTTTTTGTGATTCTTCTTATGTCGGTTATCAGGAAGAATTATATGAAATTGGTGTTGAACGGGAAACTGATCCTTACGAATGGAATAATTTAATTAGTAACGACGATTATAAACCCGTAATTAATTATTTACAACAATGGATTCCCGATAGCGCTTTATATCTGCAAAAAACATATAAACCCTATATCTTTAATAATGCACTTTCCTGTATTGCTTCTCATGACGATACACTTTATTTAAATTTTGAACTTTTTGATACGGCGGGAATTCTCATATCTCCTCCCGAAAATTATATTTATAAATGGTCCAATAATTTAACCGATGATATTTATTACGGCACTGATTACAACTTCGACATGCAATTGATAAGCGATATTGATTATGCAACTAATTATCGTGTAATGATCTATTTGGAAATGATAGATACAATTCAAAACATAACTGCCGGATTGGATCTGAAATATTTTTTTATCAATAATGCTTTTGAACCTGAAGTTACCTTCAACCTCCTGAATAATGTCGGACTTGAAGTGTGCATTCAGGATTATACGATCACCGGTTTATATAACGACACCTGGTGGGATTTTGGTGATGGTTATATAAGTGATGATTTTGTTCCGGAAAATTATATTTATACTACCATCGGTACCTATGTAGTTACAAATTATGTGGAATATGGAAACGACAGTTGTGTTAAGGTATTTTCTGAAACAATAAACCTCAACATCCCTCATCAGCTTGAACAGGTGATCTCATTTTATCCAAATCCCGCTACAGATCAGTTACATATTAGTTTTCCCGGACAATTGGATTTTGCAACGCTCGCCGTATATGATATTACAGGAAGAAGGGTAAATACACAACAATATCTCACAAGCGCCTGTGCTTTTTCATGCTCGCTGGATGTTTCAGGTTATAAACCCGGTATGTATGTTTTTGTCTTGCAAAGCGGAGACCATCATTACAAGGCAACCTTTATCGTAAATCATTAAATTATATTTCTCCACATGCTACTAATAATTGCATGTGCTAACATACTGTCTCTTTATAGTTGAACGTTTACATCCAAATGACAAATTCCTTTGTTAATTTTGTGTGGATTATAAGAATTTAGTAACTTTGGATTGAATAAGCCAGGAATAACCGTATGAATAGAATTCTCTTAGCTTTAATTATTGTATCATCAGTAATGAGCTCCTCAGCTCAGGATATTCATTTTTCGCAATATTCTCAGTCGCCGCTAACCCTGAATCCTGCCTTAACCGGCTTAACTCCCTGCACGTACAGAGGCGTTTTGAACTATAGAAATCAATGGGCGAGTGCAGTTGGACCTGCCTCTTATCAAACCTTTGCCGGTTCTTTCGATGCCGGTTTATGGAGGGATAAAATGAACGGAAATATTTTTGGAGTGGGAGCAATGGTTTATAATGACGTTTCCGGAGATGGATCCCTTACTAATCTTACCATGATGGGTTCCTTCGCATATCACCAGAAACTGGGTGATGAAAACCACTATATTTCAGTTGGAGGTCAGATCGGTTTTGTGCAAAAACGGGTAGATTACAATAAATTGATATTTGAATCACAAATTGGAGTGAATGGAATTGACCCTACTCTTCCAAGCGGAGAATATGGTGATGATAATTTTTCTTATCTCGACCTCAATGCCGGTGTAAACTGGAGAAGTCGTTTTAGCGACAACTTCGCGATGCAGGCAGGTGGTGCATATTTTCACCTTACTGAACCTACCGAATCCTTTTATAATTACAACGTAAATAAATTAAATGCACATTATGTAGGATACGGTTCCTTTAAAATTGGAATGGGTAAAAATTCTGTGTTGATCCCTTCATTCTTATATATGGAACAAACAGAAGGTTCCAACGTGCAAATGAACAGCGGTATTGATGTTGGATTACAATTGGAAAAAGGTGTTTCCATGGTTTATATTGGAACACATTACAGAACAGTGGACAATATAGATGTAGCCGATGCACTTATAGTTAATCTCGGTTTGGATTATAACAATATCAATTTCGGTTTGAGTTACGATATTAATATTTCCGGACTATCAACAGTAACTGATTATCGCGGTGGTATCGAATTATCATTTATTTATTGGGGATGTTTGGATGTGAATCCTAAAATGAAACCTATAGATTGTCCAAGATTTTAATCAGAAAAAATATATTTAAAAGATCCCGATAAGTTTTTATCGGGATTTTTTTTGTGCAATTTATTTTTAAATATCGCGTTTTACTATTGTCAATTATGTCGATAATTAATTCATTGATCCTGATTCTTGGCCTTTCACTTGTTTCCTGTAAATCGGAAACAAAAGATATTTCCAAACTTGATGAGTCAAATATTTTACCGGCAATAAATATAATTCAGCTGGAGGAAGAAGTGCCTTTCGACAGTTTCAGCAGAGAAGAAATAATAACAACACTTCAAAATAAAATTCTGAATAAACAACCACTTCTTGTTCATGTATTTGTTCCACTATGTGATAATGATAATCAGGGAATTGTTCCGGTTTCTGCAAGTCTTGGCGATGGACAAAATCTTAGAACAAATCTTTATTGGGGTGCCGGATATGGATTAAAAACACATTTTAAAAAAACCGGATGGAAGATCATTTCTGATGTAATTGATACTTCAAATGCAGTGTTGGAAAGAATAGTTTTTGAGAAAAATATAACGCCCTCTACCCGTATAATTGTTATTGCAGATGCTTATGCAGGGGATGAAATGCCTTTATGTCTGGAAGATTTTTTCAGTAATCTGGCAGAAACATTAAACGATTCGGTGAAAATAAATGATAGTGTATTTATTGATCTCAACCAGGTAGACCTAGTTGCATTCACCGGACATAACGGATTAATGGATAACAGCATTGGCGAAAAAATAAATAAAAATGCAAAACCAAAAGATGCAGTAGTAATTGCATGTATTTCGCATTCTTATTTTAATGAAAGGCTCAATTATGTAAATGCATATCCATTGGTAACTACAAGAAGCCTGATGGCGCCTGAAGCTTATGTTATAAGTGCTATAATTAATTCATGGGCGAATATGGAGGATGAACGTTCCGTATTTCTAAGCGCAGCTTCAGCATATAGCACGTATCAGAAATGCAGTTTGAATGCAGGGAAATCTATTTTTAAAACAGGCTGGTAATAATAAAATTATATAGTGAATATTACTTCACTCTCCGGAACTCTGAATTGTTCATGGTAAAGTCCTTGCTCAGTACCCGGTCCGCAACTAATGATCATATTTATTTCATAAGAAGAGGGAAATTTCAAATATCTTTTTAATTTGTGTGAATCAAATCCTTCCATCGGACAGGTGTCATATCCTTCTGCCTTCATGCTCAGCATAAATGTTTGTGCTGCAAGTGCGGCGGATTTATGGCAAACTACTCGCAAATCGTTTTTGCTCACCTGCCAAACTACCGGTCTCCAAAAGGAAGCAACACTCACAACTAATTTTCTTATCATTCCCGCAATTCCGAACCAATCTTGAAAATAATAAAATAACATTAATTGTGAATAATATTTTAATCTGCGTTGTTCTCTTTTTGTTAATTCTTTTTCCAGTTTATTTGCATAGCGTGCATGATGAAAAGCATAATTTGATGCAGCGCGTTGTTTATATTTCTTTTTAGGAATAACTATAATTACCATTTCGCGTGCTGTTCTCGCTGCGCTTTGATTCATACAAAATTTTGATATGACCTTTAATTTTTCCGCGCTTTTTACATGATAAAATTCCCACATCTGCATATTGCTGGAATTCGGTGCAAGCAGTGCTCTTTGTATACTTCTATAAACTGCATTGGAATCAAACGGTTTTTCCCCATCAAATACTCGCATGCTCCGACGGCCTTTATTTATCTGATCAAATTGTGATGTGCTTTCTGACATACAGAATATTTGTAACGAAGGTAAACACAGAACTGCCCTTTTCAAAACAACACTTTTATCAAACTTGTTGGTACCAAAGGAAAATTGGTAGTCGTTCAATGGTTTGATGAGATTAATAATCGACAGAATTTGATTTCTTCTCTCTATTTTTGCAAGGTGGTAATCCATCTCAATCATCTGGAGTCTGAACTCAGCGAAAAAACACGTTTGCGGGGATATGATTTTTATTGCGAGGGTCGGGTAAAATCCGTTTTTAATATTAATGGAATAGAATGGATGGCAGTTGTGCAAGGTTACGACGATCACGTTGTGCAACTCAAAAGACACAACGAATCAATTACTTATTGGGAATGTAACTGCAACGATTTGGAAGACCCCTGCAAACATGTTGCGGCGGTATTATTTTATATCAAAAAAGAGGGCAATAAATTAGTTAAACTCGACACCTCCGGATACGAAGAAATTAAAGAACATTTAAGTTATTTACCTCCGCATGTTTTGCGTTACCTTATTCTAAAATACGCCGCCGAAAATTCCCAATTCAGAAAATTTTTGAAAGGGTTTTTTAAATGAGTAATGAGTTATGAGTAATGAGTTATGAGTAATGAGTAATGAGTTTGATCCAAGTGATCCGGAAGTTTTTCCTCCTGACTAATGACTCCTACGCCGTGATTGGTGTTTTTCACCAACCACTTAAGGGTGAAGAATTATTAATCGGTTATCGACGAGGCCTCTCATTACTCATTACTCATTCCAGACTATGACCTTAAACAAAATCAGAATCAAAACAAACTTTCAATATATTTTGAAAGTTCGAAAACTTTGATATACCTTTGTCCTTATGAACCTGCCGGAAGCAAAAGATAAATTCATTCAGAGTTGGGGAAGCCTGGGAAGCCAGTGGGGAATAAACAAGACCATGGCGCAGATCCATGCACTTTTGCTTATTTCTGCGGAGCCGCTCACTACAGAGGAGGTGATGGAAGAATTGCAGGTGAGCCGCGGGAATGCAAATATAAATCTCCGTGAACTCATCAACTGGCAACTCGTGCGCAGAGAAACAAAGGCCGGTGAACGCAAAGATTTTTTTGTAGCGGAAAAAGATATGTGGACTGTGTTTCGCCTCATTTTTAAGGAAAGGAAAAAACGGGAGATAGACCCTATGATACAAATCATTCATCAATTAAGTGATGTAAAGGGCGATAAAAAGAACCCGGAATACAAGGTGTTCAGTGAAGTGCTGAAGGATTTGAATACCCTCACCAATAAAGGTGACAAAATGATGGAACTGGTAATAAAAAGCGATGAAAGCTGGTTCTTAAATACTTTTATCAAATTGATACGCTGATTTTTTTTATGTTAAACTTTCAATAATTTCTAAAACTTCTATAACTTTTAACAATTTAAAAACATAAACTATGCAAAACTTAACCATTGTGGCTTACTGCTTTTATTTGCCGATAAGCATAATTCTTACCGTTTGGGTAGCCAGAACCCTTTTTACGAATGGCAGAATATTTTTGCTTGAAATTTTCCATAACAATAAAGAACTCGCCGATTCGGTGAATAAACTTTTATTGGTTGGATTTTATCTCATCAATGCCGGATATATACTATATATCATGACCATCTCCGACAGGCTTAATACCACCCAGGCTGTAATGGAAATGCTGAGCAAAAAAATAGGGCTAATCATTCTTGTTTTGGGTTTCATGCATTTTTTTAATATGTATATTCTGTTCAGAGGTAAAAAGAAATCGCGTGAGAATGAGCTCCGAAGAATGCAAATAGAAAGAGGGGACAAATAATTAAGTGTAATGCTCAATTAAATTATTTATCATGTCACATCCACTAATTAAAGATGATCGTTTAAAAGAAGTAGAGTGGAAAGATCTGCTTCACTTAACAAGAAGGGAAATTGCCATCGAAATCCTTTTATCAATTCCATGGCTCATCAGTTCTTGTTTGTTTGCTTATTACCAGTGGTATATACCGGCATTATTGTGTTCATTTTTTTTCTTTCTCACAGGATTGCGCCAATCGCATAATGCGCAACATTACACAGTAGGCATTTCAAACCGCGCCACCGAATGGTTCCTATTCTTTTTGAGCAGTACCATGATGGCGAGTATGCACGCCGTAAAATACAATCATATTCAACATCACAAACATCCATTAAGCGAAAAAGACGTGGAAGCAATGAGCGCAAGAATGAAATGGTGGAAAGCAATTTTGGCGGGACCATATTTTATAATTATGATTCACAAACATGCTTTACAATACGCGAATAAATTTATAAAACGATGGATCCTGTTGGAGATAATGGTGATAGCAGCGATATTATTATTCACCTATTTTATAATCCGTATTGATTGGATCACCTATCATGTTTCTGTAATGATAATTGGAGAATGTTTAAGCGCCTTTTTTGCAGTATGGACAGTGCATCACGACTGCGACAGCGAACAATTACATTCCAGAACATTAAGAGGAGCATTAATTACCAAAATATTTTACAATATGTTTTATCACACCGAACACCATTTATTTCCAAGAGTACCAACCTGTCATTTACCAGAATTAGCGGAGAGAATTGACAAGGTGATGCCGGAAATTAAAAATAAAACGGTTTTATAATTAAATTGCGCCGCATGAATTAAAGGGTTGAAGGCGTTGAAGTTGCTGAGGGGGAACTGCCTGATTTAAACCGTTTACTCATTAAAGAACAATCAAAACTAACCAATTATGAAAATAATACTAGCCGGAGGAAGTGGATTTATCGGAACTTATCTTGCAAAATATTTTGCTGATAAAGGAAATGAAATTATTATTTTAAGCAGAAACTTACATCCTCAAAAGAATAATATTAAATATATTCAATGGGATGCAAAAAGTTTAGGTGCATGGAAGGATGTTTTGGAAAATACTGATATATTAATTAACCTGAGTGGTAAAAGTGTAAATTGCAGATACACAGAAAAAAATAAAAAAGAAATACTCGATTCACGCCTTAGGTCAACTACCATTTTAGGTATGGCGATTAATACCCTTGAACATCCTCCCAAAATATGGTTCAATGCAGCATCAGCTACAATTTACCGGCATGCGGATGATTATCCGCAGGATGAATTAACAGGTGAGGTAGGAAGTGATTTCAGTATGGATGTTTGTAAGGCCTGGGAAAAATGTTTTTACGAACAAAATGTTCCGCATACCAGAAAAATTGTTTTGCGAATGGCAATTACGCTTGGTATTGAAGGTGGTGTTATTCTGCGCTTCAAGAATTTAGTGCGATTTGGCCTCGGGGGAAAAATGGGTCATGGACAACAAATGATGAGTTGGGTGCACGTGGAAGATATTGCAAGAAGCATAGAATTTTTGGCAGAGAACGAAAATTTAAACGGCATTTTTAATATATCCTCTCCGTACCCCTTAAATAATGATGCCTTTATGCGAGCCATCAGAAAAGCAATGGGAATGCCCATTAGAACACCAACCCCGCGTTGGTTTTTAGCCTTTGGTGCATTTTTGATCGGAACGGAAACAGAATTAATTATGAAAAGCAGATGGGTAATTCCTCAAAAATTAATTGCTGCAGGGTTTCATTTTAAATACGCAAAAATAGAAGAGGTGATGAAGGATATTTAAGTTTATTTATTAGATAAAAAAAGATCCCGTCAAACGACGGGATCTTTATTATTATGAATAAAACTCAATATTTATTTTTGAATAACTACTTGTTTATTTAATACATCAGTTCCGGAAATTAATTGAACCTGATAAATACCGGAAGCATTATTTTCGATATTGATCTGTTTAACAATTGTTCCATTGGCAGCTACAATTACTTCATTGTAAACCAACTGACCTGCACTGTTATAAATATTAATAGAAGTATTATTCTCCATTGAATTATTGATAATTTCTAAAGTAAAAATACCATTGGATGCCACAGGATAAATGTTCATGAAAACAAGATGAGTATTCAGATCTTCAATGGCAATAACACCATCATCTATCTGACCATCACAATCATCATCAAGATCATTTTCAATTTCTGTTGCTCCCGGATAAATTGAGGCATTGGTATCATCACAATCCGTATTATCAGCAACATAACCTGCAGGAGGATCTCCAATTACATCAATAAATACTGCAGCATTTCCAAAGTCATCACCATCAGCATCCTGATAATAAGTAGTTGGAGTACCTGCAATTTCTATGAACAGGATATCATCTAAATAGAAGCGGTTATCAGCACCTGTAGAATAGAAATCTACTCCACCGAGATTTGCATTATAAACATCGGAAAGTACGGAAACACCATTTATTATTACTTCAATTGTATTTGCATCAAGATCAACTAAATGCTCTACCTTAAACCATTGGTCAACAGGATAAGAAAAAGTTGGTCCAACTGGAACGGTAAATTCGCCTTCACCTGATGTACCTAATCCAAAATATAATTCAAGCGTCCATAAAACACCCGGAATTTCTGTATCCTGAATATTATAATAACCTGATTTTCCGTCAGGAACATACATCTGCCATTCTAAACGGTAACTACCGGTGCTTTTATTTCCGAGTTTTAATATAACATCGGTAACTCCACCTTCAGGAATTAACACGGAATTATCTCCGGAAAAAGATTCTTCATCGGTAACTGTTCCATCTTCTGCAGTACCTTCAACGCCACTCCATGTAGACCACCAATCGGCATAAGGACCAACAGGATCGCCTACAGCATAAGTATCTATATTATCACAGAATATTGCACCGGGAATTGCACAAGGTGCAGCACCAACGATTTCTGTATATAAAATATCATCCAGATAATAACGATTAGTTCCGCTCGCAGAATAAAAATCCACACCACCTAAGTTATTTGAATAAACATCACTCAAAACTAAAATACCATCAATATAAACTTCAATGGTATTAGCATCAAGATCAACTAAATGTTCCACTTTAAACCATTGATCAACAGGATAAGTAAAAGTTGGTCCGGCGGCGGGAACTGTAAAGGATCCTGTTCCGGAAGTTACATTACCAAAATATAATTCGAGTGTCCATAAAACACCCGGAATTTCTGTATCCTGAATATTATAATAAGCTGATTTTCCATCAGGAACATACATCTGCCATTCGAGACGATAATTTCCGGTGGTTGCATTTCCTAATTTCAAAATTACATCTGTGGTTCCTCCTTCCGGAATTAACACAGAATTTTCACCGGCAAAAGCAAATTCATCACTCACAATTCCGTCTTCTGCAGTTCCTTCCACGCCACTCCATGTTGTCCACCACTCCGCATAAGGTCCAACATAATCACCTGCAGTATACGTATCGATATTATCGCAATAAATTGCATCAGGTATTGCACAAGGCACAGGTACAACTGCTTCGATAAATAAAATATCATCCAGATAATAACGATTAGTTCCGCTCGCAGAATAAAAATCCACACCACCTAAATTATTTGAATAAACATCACTCAAAACTAAAATACCATCAATATAAACTTCAATGGTATTAGCATCAAGATCAACTAAATGTTCCACTTTAAACCATTGGTCAACAGGATAAGTGAAAGTTGGTCCGGCGGCGGGAACTGTAAAGGATCCTGTTCCGGAGGTAACATTACCAAAATATAATTCGAGTGTCCATAAAACACCCGGAATTTCTGTATCCTGTATATTATAATAAGCCATTTTTCCATCAGGAACATACATCTGCCATTCCAGGCGATAATTTCCGCTGCTAAGGTTACCGAGTTTAAGAATAACATCAGTAACACCACCTTCAGGAATTAACACAGAATTTTCACCGGTGTATGCGTATTCATCACTTACAATTCCATCTTCGGCAGTACCTTCCACTCCACTCCAGGTTGTCCACCACTCTGCATAAGGTCCAACATAATCACCTACAGAATAGGTATCAATATTGTCGCAATAAATTGCACCCGGAATTGCACAAGGTTCAGCAATTACGGCATCGAGATCCATCAAAACCACATCATCAAAATAATAATGATTTTCTGAACTTGCGGAGAAGAAATCCACTGAACCTAGATTTCCCATATACTCGTCACTTAAGGTCAATACACCATCAATATAAACTTCGATCGTATTTGCATCGAGATCAAGTACATGTTCTATCTTAAACCATGCATCAGGAGGATAAGAGAAGGTTGGGCCCACGGGAACAGTAAATTCGCCTGTTCCGGGTACGGCTAAACCAAAATATAACTCCAGATTCCAAGCTACTCCGGGAACTTCTGATTCCTGAATATTGTAGTAGGCAATTTTTTCACTGGGAACGTACATTTGCCATTCCAGTCTGTATCTGCCTGTGCTCAAATTACCTAATAAAAGGAGCACATCCATAGTGCCGCTTTCATCTATGAGTACTGAATTTGCTCCGGAATAAGCATAATCAGTACTTATTAAGCCATCTTCAGCACCACCTTCCGTTCCACTCCAGGTGGACCACCAACTGGCGCCAGGACCTAATGGATCACCGGCAGCATAAGCCTCAATATTGTCGCATAACACCGCTCCGGGAATCATACAGGGTGGGTCGATCTGCGCCATGACAACATTAGTGCTGCCCAGCATGATCAGTAGTAAAAAATTAGTAAGTATAAATTTTCTCATAACAATTGTATTTTAATTAAAATTACGGGTTTATGTTAAAAATTCAAAATTTAAGTTAAATTTTTGTTAGAAAGCAGAAGTAAGGAGAAAGGAGAGAGGAGTAAGGAGTTTAAATTTCTTGCGAAATTTTGCCAGATCCCACCGTTTGTTTTCCTGGGTCTTATTTCTTATTTCCTATTTCAAAAAAAGAGTAAGCCACCTTCGCTAAAGCTACG
>JAYSYX010000179.1:0-4177 GCA_043727235.1 Bacteroidota bacterium | reverse complement strand
TCATAGAACGACACATTACCTATAAGTTTGATACAAGATCTGATTTTACAAAATTTTATTCGGTGGTCTATTTCCTAACCACAGTTGTATCCACCTTTATTTCTACCGGTAAAAAAATGAAGATATTGGGAATAGCTATCTTATGCTCAGTAATAATTTCGCGGATATTCTTCTATCAGTATTTTATTTCAGTTTGGTGTTTTATGGCTGCTATTATCAGTATTTTTGTTTATATCATTATTAAAGAGATGAACCGAACGGTTATTGTAAAAAGTGAAGTTATTTCCTAGTTAAAACAACTAATGTTGTTATCGAAATTTATTTTTCGGAAAATATTTGTACATTTTGTAGAAAACAATCAACAGCAAAAAAATGTATTCCGTTCTTAAATACTACTCTGTCGAATTCTCAGCCCAATTAAGTTTTGGCATATTGTTTTAAGTAAGTAGAGTTTCATTGTGGCTCTAATCCACATTTAATTCAAAATTTTTTAACAATAAATCAAATAAAATGAATAATTCAAAAACAAAATCCGGTAGTAGCGCAAAAGGCAAGACTTCTGAAAAAGCCGGTGGAAAATCCTCAGGTTCAAGAAATGAATCAAATTCTGTTTCCATGAAGTCGTCGCAGCTCATGAAACTATTCGAAACAGAATTAAAGGATATTTATTGGGCAGAAAAAGCTTTGACAAAGGCGATTCCCAAAATGATCAAGAATGCCACCTCTGAAGAATTGATCGAGGCTCTAGAGAGTCATTTGGAAGAAACCATTGAACATGTTTCACGTGTTGAACAGGTATTTGAACTGATTGAAAAAAAAGCAGTTGCGAAAAAGTGCGAAGCTATGAACGGTTTGATTTTGGAAGCAACTGGAATAATGGAAGAGTGTGAAGAAGGTTCTATGCGTGATGCAGGAATAATTTCTGCCGGACAAAAGGTGGAACACTATGAAATTGCCACTTACGGAACACTTCGTCAGTTTGCGGAAACGTTAGGTCTCTCCGAAGCTGCAGAATTATTGGAATCAATACTTGAAGAAGAAAAAATGGCAGATGAAAAATTAAGTGAAGTTGCCATGAGTGCCATTAATGTGGAGGCTAGTGAAGTAGAAGGTTAAATTAGAAAGTTATATTATTTAAAAAAGCGCAGTTAAAATTAACTGCGCTTTTTTTTGCATTATATGGTTAGTGAAAGCTTTGCCTGGGTTTAGGGTATGGTTGCAGTCACAGTAGCAGTTGCAGCTGAAGTAGCATTATGTAACATTTGAGATTTTGGGGATTACCATTTGCGAGGCCCTCGCTAGAAATTGCGGCTTTCGCTTAGCGAAGGTCTCAATAAAGTTACAATAGAAATAAAAAAACCGCATCGAGGAGCTGATGCGGTTTGGCAATTTGACATTATAATAATTTTAGAAAATAGTAAGTTTTTGCGATTCAATTTTTGAACCTGTATTAATTTCTATAAAATAATTTCCGGATGTGAGCGAGGAAATATCAATTGCAGTTGTATTATTTAATTGATTGTTTAATTCAATTAATATACGACCTGTTACATCGGAAATTTTAATACTTTCTATTAATTCGCCGGAATTATTATTAAGATAAACAACATCATTTGCCGGATTTGGATATATATATATATCAGAAATAACATTTTCAGTAATTGCAGTATTTTCTTCCGATTCAATAGTTAGTGATTCAGAAATAACAGGAACCAGATCGCGATTAATTTTAATTGCAGTAACATCACTGAAAGAGAAAGTACTTTCTGCTGCATCAGTTTTACCCGTAATATTATCAACTACAACTATACTTAATGTTCCAATCTGACCATTGCCATCAATATTCACTCTGTCTTTTCTTACAATGCTGTTTACAACAAGTTTCTCATCTCCGAAATTTTTACTCAGGCGCAGTGTTTCTCCAATATTACCCATCCAACCATCATCAAAACTTACTTTGGTGCTGGACATATCTATCACTTCCGATTCAATATTAATAGTAAATGCAATACCATAAATTTCATCAACAACACTCATATCATCACCCAACATAATTGGAATTTCATTTAAACCGATATGCAGCATATCATCAACAGGAGCTAAATATAAAGGAGCATCACCTGCTTCTGTGCGCAGATTATTGAGCGGATGATCAAGACCTAAATTATTAATTACTGCCGTGGTATCATCATCGTTTATTGTTCCATTACCATCACAATCTGTCCATTTAAGATCATTTAATATATACCAATACATTGTATCAGGTTCCATCCAGGCCTCGGAAAGTTTTCCTGACCAATCAATACTCATATCCTCTCTTGTGCTTCCGCTTGCTCCGAAATTAATTCCAATTTCAAACAAATCGGTAGCATCTGCATAACCATCATTATTTGCATCACCCGGCCAAACACAATTGAAGATACATGGATCAAAAGTTCCATCGGGATTTGATTTTATAATAGTGAAACGCTGACTGAAATCGTCAACATATTGTCTGCCGGCAATTAAATATCCTCCATCAGGGGTATTTTCCACATCAAAAACTTCCATACCGCCCGAATAACCCATAATGCCAACGATAGGAATACTTACAGATCCCGTTTCAACGCCTGTATTATCAGTTATCCATCCACTTGTGCTGTTATCACCACCGTCTTGTGTCCAAACAATATAATTATCCGTTCCAAGAGGTAATGCCCAGGCACCTTCCTCCCACTCATATCCGTGATTGTAAGTATTAACCCATTCTAAAGAACCATCTGAAGCAGTTTTTCTAACAGTTCCAAAATAAGTTCCGGCAATATCAGAGCCTGAACCACTCATTAAAAGACCTCCGTCGGAAGTAGCTTTTAATCCGTTGTTGAACCCGTATTCCCATGAAATTACGAAGTCGTATTCGCCGGTCCACTCAAGATCTAGGTCGCTGTTAAATTTGAATATCACTTTTTTAGAATCAGTCCCCGCAGAATATGCAAATCCACCATCTGCAGTGGCTACCATTCCGGTTTCTTTATAATTCCAGTAACTCCAGCCCCAACCGCCTGTAGTATCCGGAGCAATTGTAAAATTGGATAAGTTATTTCCCGTTGCGTCAAATTCGTAAAAGTTGTGGTAAAAATCTGCGAGACCCCCGCTAATAATTCTACCATCCGTTAATTGAACTGCTTGTCCGCCATACATATAGTTAGTACCAATGAATGCGGAATTCTCCCAAAGCAAATTCCCATCACTGTCTAATTTATATAAGCCCGGTGAATAAACATCGGTTGCGCCATAAATAATTGCACCACCATCAGCAGTGGGCAAAACATTCATTGCGCTTACGTAAAGCCACGGCAAACCGGCAGGGGCCAAACCCCATTGTTTTTCGCCGTCACTATTGAGTTTTATCACATAATTGGGATTTGTATCCATAAATCCCGGGTCATCGCCAGCATAACCAACAGCCCAAATATTGCCGTCTGCGGCTACTGCAACATCCTGCGCCCAATGTCCATATTGACCAAAGCCCCAGGTTTGTGCACTTAAAGTGGTTGGAATTAAAATTGCCATTAAACAAATGGCGAGAGGAGTAGTTATTTTATTCATAAGTATTTAAGTTTATCGGAGACAATTATACAACTACAAATATCTGACTACTCGCGTTATTAGAAAAGAACAAAAAAAAGGTGTTATAGCCGAAATATGGACTGATATTTAACCATAATATATTAAATATCAATCAATTAGACTTAATATATTGGTAAGAATATAGAAAAAACAGATCCCGACCTTTTTGGGCCGGGATCATTTTGAGTCTCCGAAACTCAAATACAGTAATTGTTAACTGTAATTATTTTATGATCATTAATTTTTGAGTAAATACATTTCCACCAGAAATAACTTCTACTAAATATTGTCCTGTTGGCAATTCATTTACATCTATAAAATTTAATGCTGAACTAACATTATTTATTTCCATTATTTTATTTCCCGTAATATTAAATATGGAAATATTTTCAATTGTGTTATTTGTTTGTAAATAGAAATAATCAGATGTTGGATTTGGAGAGATGGTAAAATAGATATTATTTAATTCATTAATTCCAGTTGGATTAGTTTCAGTGGATGAAATTCCAACAACAGATAATTCTTCTCCTTCCAAATTAATTGCGCGAATATTTTCAAAACTATATTC
>JAYSYX010000178.1:0-4202 GCA_043727235.1 Bacteroidota bacterium | reverse complement strand
ATTATAAAACTATAAGAAACTGTATTAAAAAACCAAGTTAATACTATGCGGACTTCTCAAATGAAAATATCCACTCCCCAAATTTTAGCATTGACCCTATTTATTATATAGTATTTAGTATATAGTATTTAGAGAACAGCCGGCGTATACGAAGGCCGTGGTTTGGTGTTTTTCACCAACCACAGCAAGAGGTTGTATAAAAAAAAGCCACGAATTCACGAATATTAAATTCGTCAACTCGTGGCTTGATTATTTTTTTATTATTAATTACACATCCAAATTTGCATATTTTGCATGTGCTTCAATAAATTCTCTGCGCGGTGGTACTTCATCTCCCATTAAAGTAGAAAATACATGATCCGCCTCTATAATACTATCAACAGTTACTTTTCTTAAAGTTCTGGTATCCGGATTCATGGTTGTTTCCCAAAGTTGTTCTGCATTCATTTCTCCCAAACCCTTATATCGCTGAACGTGCACAGAACTTTCATTTCCACCTTTAGCAAATTCCGCTGTAGTGGCTTTTCTTTCCTCATCATTCCAGCAATAACGCTGTTCTTTGCCCTTTTTAACGAGATAAAGTGGTGGGGTTGCAATGTAAATATATCCCTCCTTCACTAATTCAAAACATTTCCTATAGAAGAAAGTTAAAATTAAAGTGGTGATATGGCTTCCATCTACATCAGCATCCGTCATGATAATGATCTTGTGATAACGAAGTTTTGCAGTATCTAAAGTTTTATCCTCCGCCGGCATAACACCTAAAGCAGTAAAAATATTTTTGATCTCCTCGTTGTCGAAAATTTTATAATCCAAGGCCTTTTCAACGTTCAGAATTTTTCCCCTTAATGGTAAAATTGCTTGAAAACCTCTGTTCCTGCCCTGTTTCGCAGTTCCACCGGCGCTATCTCCCTCAACGAGGTATAATTCACATTTGGAAGCATCTTTTTCCTGACAATCGGCAAGTTTTCCCGGTAATCCACCACCGCCAAATGCACTTTTGCGTTGAACAAGTTCACGTGCTTTTCTTGCTGCAATTCTTGCCTGTGCGGCAAGTATCACTTTTCCAATAATAAGTTTTGCCTGTTTAGGATTTTCTTCCAGATAATTATTCAGCATTTCGCCAGAAATGATATCCACAATTCCCATAACCTCATTGTTTCCCAATTTGGTTTTGGTTTGTCCTTCAAATTGCGGCTCGGGAACCTTTATTGAAATTAAAGCAGTAAGACCCTCCCTGAAATCGTCTCCGGAAATTTCCACTTTTGCCTTTTCGAACATATTCTCTTTATCGCCATATGCTTTAAATGTCCGGGTAAGTGCACGTCTGAAACCTGCCACGTGTGTACCTCCTTCAATAGTATTGATATTATTTACATAAGAATGGATATTCTCGCTATAGGAATCATTGTATTGCAATGCAATTTCAACCATAACATTATCCTTTCCTCCTTCTGCGTAAATTGGAAAAGGGATTATTGAAGTGCGGCTTTCATCAAGAAATTTTACAAATTCGATCAAACCACCCTGACTAAGAAAAGTATCCGTTCTGAATTTACCTTCTTCATCTACTTCACGTTCATCGGTTATTGTAAGACTGATTCCTTTATTGAGATAGGCCAATTCGCGAATTCTCGATAATAAGGTTTCGTATTTAAATTCAGTTACAGTAAAAATGGTATCATCAGGTTGAAAAGTAACATAGGTTCCGTGAATATCAGAATCACCGGTTTCTTTAACAGGATATAATGGTTTACCGATCTCATATTCTTGCATGAACATTTTGCCATTGCGGTGAACTTCCACTGTAAGATGTTTGGAAAGTGCATTAACGCAACTCACACCCACACCGTGTAATCCTCCCGAAACTTTATAGGTATCCTTATCAAATTTTCCACCGGCGTGTAAAACGGTCATTACAACTTCCAAAGCCGATCTTTTTTCTTTTTTATGGATCTCTGTAGGAATTCCCCTTCCGTCGTCTTTTACACGAATAATATTTCCGGGTAAAATGGCCACATCAATGTAGCGGCAGTAACCTGCAAGTGCCTCATCGATGGAGTTATCTACTACTTCATATACTAAATGGTGCAGTCCTTTAAAACCGGTATCACCGATATACATGGCTGGACGCTTTCTAACGGCTTCCAAACCTTCTAATACTTGTATGTTCTCAGCTGTGTAATTGGAGTGATCCTGTGCTAAAATTTCTTCTTTTTCCATAAATCGTTCTAACCTCTTTTCAGGCGTAAATTTGTTGGTTTTTCGTGCGAAGGTGTAATTTAAAAATGAATATGCAAATATACGACGTAAATACCGAAAAATGTAGTGTTTTTAACTATTTCAGAGGATTATTTATGAACGAAATGTCAACAGTAATTGACAATTGATAATTGATAATTGATAATTAGGGATTAAAGTCGGGATTGAACTTTTATTACCTGTTGAAATGGAGGAGTTTGTTGGATCAAAAAGGAAAAATAATTGAGGATTAAGAGTGGGGTTTGAGGTGGAAATGAACTTTAATTACCATTTAAAATGGAGAGTATTAATGGAGAAAATCGTACTAATTGGCCTGGAGAAAAATTTTCGGCCAAGTAGGAGCAAACTCATCACTCACTACTCCCTATTCATTCCCATCAATGGTCCGATCCATTTCCTCTTTTGCTTTTGATGTATTCGATCACGAATAGTCCCCCAACTGCGAGAACATAACAAACAACTACCAGAGCAACAAAAAACTGAGAACTCATACATTTAAATTTATAGTTGCAAAGTTAAGGAACAACTGCGATTTTAAAAATAGTTGAGCTGCTTTTCTTCACAAAGAGTTAACAAGGTACGTTTAAAATGTAAACGGTATCATTTTTGCCTCTTATCTTCGTAAATAAATTCACAATATTATTAAAATCACATATGAAAAAGATCAATTTAATTTTTGTTTTGTTCTTAAGTGTCGGCACATATGCACAAAAAGCTTCAGAAGTAGAGATTCCCTATTTTCCCATAGATGAAGAATCAAAATTAGTAACCTACACCGATGTGATACAGGTTCCGGGAGTGCTGAAGGATTCGCTTTACGATGTGGCTATGGCATGGATGAAGATATACTACAAATCACCCAGTCAGGCAATAAAAAGTCAGAGTAAGGAAGAAGGAGTGATAGATATTCGTCACCAGTTTTATGTGACCCGCAAGGATAAAAATCAGGAAGTAAAGGCAGGGTTGATCAATTATTATCTCACTTTACAATTTCGTGACGGCAGGTTTAAATATACCATAACAAAGGTTAACCTTGAAAGCACCTCCTATTTCGGAATTGAGAAATGGCTCAATGAGGAGCCATATAAAAAGGATGAGAACGTTCCGGGATATCTGGTACAAATAGATAAATTTATGATGGATCTCATATCATCCATGGAATCGGAAGTGAAACCTGTGGTTCCAAAAAAAGAAGAGGAATGGTAAATAATTTTTTATAAAAAGGAAAATTTAAATCCCTAGAAAGACCTGCACATTAATACTGCAGGTCTTTCTTTTTGTGTATTTACTCAATGCCTAAATGGTGATAAAAGTCATTTTTTGCTTTGAGTTATATCATAACTTGGTTACTGACTATCCGTGAACTTTGAATAATAAAATAAAAATCAATGGCTACCTACCAGACCGACACGGATAAATCGATGTTAAAAGGCTCCAACAATATAGGATCATCAAAGAGTTTGAAAAAGGGAAATGGTTTATCGAAGGAGATCAAAAAAATATTGGTGCCTACAGATTATTCTGCAAATTCAGGAGAAGCATTAAGATGGGCTATTTCGATTGCCCAAATTCAAGGCGCTTTGGTAATTGTATTACATGTTTACCACATGCCATTTGCAGATGAACATATGCCACCGGCCATGATAAAGGAATTAATGAATACACAAAAGGAGAGATCAGAACAGGAAATGCAAACGTTCAGTGAATCGCAGGAAATCTTTACCCAAAATATAGTTCCGATAGAATTTAAAACCGTATTGGGTTTTGCCTCCGAAATGATTTTAGATGTAGCGCGCGCGAATAATGTAGACCTTATAATAACTGGTACTAAAGGGGCCAACAGTATTGACGACAAATTATTCGGAACAGTAACATGGAACATTATAAAAAAATCAGAAATTCCTGTTATAGCCATTCCTGAAAAAAGTGTGAATAAAAAC
>JAYSYX010000177.1:0-11346 GCA_043727235.1 Bacteroidota bacterium | reverse complement strand
TATTAATAAAAATTATGTTCTCAGCCCTCGTGGAAACAATAAAATTAATGTTTTTTGTTTAAAGATTAGGATTGAGAGTATTTAAATAATCAGAATATACTTTCTATTAATTAATGGTCTTTGGCAATAATTTGTGATTGTTCTCTCGCCTATTTTTCTCCGTATTGGAATGCGGGGACGGAAGTGGGCATCAGCAGGTGGCTTTAGTGTCCCTTATGCGCCGCCACATCAAAACAAAAGCACAAATGTTAGTAGAATTTGAGCGAAAATAAGCGCCACCATTTTGAAAACTAGAAATTTTATTTCAAAGTTAATTTGTATTTGAAACAAGTAATTTTCAGTGCATCGTGGCGCCTTTTTCGGTCCCGGTGGCAAGTATTAGGGACACACAGCCGCATGGTGTCCGCCGCGGCGGATTGGCGCTACCTTTTGATTAGCAAAGTTGATGTTGCGGAAACTACTAAAACGGAGATGAATTTTAATTTTTGATGTTATAAACCAACTTTTAAATGCTAATAATAAAATTGCAATGTTACTGCTCCTCAGAAAATGAATTTGATCCCAAATAAAAAACCCTCCGAAATTATTTCGGAGGGTTTTTCAAAGTATTTTATTTCAAATTATAAATGCGTTTCCTGTGCATTAACATAAGTATATTTTTCTGTAGCAGAATCATATTTCCAAACAATGGCAACACAATACATATTTTCAACTTTCCAATCGCCATCTTTAACAATTTGGTAAGTTTTAGTAAACGATTGCCCATTTACGCCAGCTCCAAAAATAAATTGTTCGCCCCATGCACTTCCGTTAGATGATGCGCGGATCAAATGATTGTGTACCCAATTTGGATCGGATGGAGGAGTTGCGCCTGCAATTTGCTGTTCAGCAACAACACCATTTTCCATTAAATAAGCAGCAACAAAATAATCGCCTGTAACATCAGCAAACATTTTTGCACTTACAGATATCGTAATGGAAGTAACATTATCGGTCAAACCTGCAACGGCACCTGCTTCAGCCGGTCCGGCAGAGATCTCGGAAGTAACGGCACCTGCACCTGCAGCCCCGTCAGAAAATGACGATTGATTCCAAACGTATAAAGTTGGAAAACCACCAACAATTCCTTCAGCACTATAATAATCAGTTAATGCAGTGGATTCACCAACAGTAAGTTCATCTGTATTATGAATAGATAATGCAATAGCATTTGAGCCGGATAATTGAATCGCTTCATCAAATTCAGGTCCACCCCATTGTCCGCAATAAGGACACCAGGTTGCTGTGAAATCTCCCACTAAAGCACGTTTTTGACTTGAAGGAACAAAACAAGAACCATCGTCATCGGAAGCATTTGGATTGTAATTTATGGAAAATGGGTCTGTACAACCTTTTATACGGTCTTTAGCACAGGAGGAGATAGCTAACACCGATGTTACGGCTATGGCTATTACAAGAATTTTTTTCATATACGTGAATTATTGGTTTTAAATCCGATACTAAAGTAACAACTATTTCTGTATATACAAACATATTTACAAACAAATTTTACCCAAAGATTGCATTCACTCCAGGCAGCTTACCCGTATCTTTATAAAAATTTTGATTTTATGAAATACGGAATATCGGTGATGACCCTTTTTTGTTGTTATTTAAATGTGTCGAAAGCCCAGCCTACCATAGTTTTAGAGGAATTTTCCTCGGGATTTATTTTCCCGGTAGATATAACAAATGCAGGCGACGAACGCATGTTCGTAGTAGAGCGTATTGGTCATATTAAGATCACCGATATGTTGGGAAATGTTTTCCCAAACGATTTTTTAGATATTGATGATCAAATAGAATCAGGGTATCAGGAACAGGGTCTTTTGGGACTTGCTTTTCACCCTGATTATTCAATTAACGGATATTTTTATGTTAACTACATAGATTTGGATGGCAATACGGTGGTTTCACGGTTTACTGTGAGTGCAACAGATCCCGACAGTGCTGACACTGCTTCCGAACTCATTATTTTTACTGCAGATCAACCATTTACCAATCATAATGGCGGATGTTTGAAATTTGGAGCTGATGGATATTTGTACATTGGATTGGGCGATGGTGGTTCAGCAGGTGATCCGGGTGACAGAGCGCAAAATCCTGAAAATAAATTGGGAAAAATGCACAGAATTGATGTGGATGCTGCAACTCCGTATGGTATCCCCTTAGATAATCCATTTGCAACTGCAACCGATACCCTTCCTGAAATCTGGGCAATAGGTTACAGAAATCCATGGCGTTATAGTTTTGACAGACTTACCGGAAATATGTGGATCGGTGATGTTGGACAAAATTTGCAGGAAGAAATTGATTATGAACTTGCTGGCAGCGGAGGACATAATTATGGTTGGAAATGTTATGAGGGATTTTCGGAATTCGATACCGATGAATGTGATGCCGATTCAACCTATGTTTTTCCTGTTTTAAATTACCCGCATAATTTTACTACGGGCGGATTTAGTATTTCGGGAGGTTATGTGTATCGCGGAGATGATTATCCCGGTATGTACGGATATTATTTAAGTGCGGATTATGTTTCCGGAAATTGGTGGAGAGTAAATGCCGATGGTGGATTGCCATGGATATATGACAGAATGGATGACATACAAACAGATATTTCTTCTTTTGGTGAGGATATGAATGCCGAATTATATTGTGCCGATTATGAAGCAGGAATAATTTATCATATCACTGATCTTTGTGGTGATTTTATGATCTCCGCTTCCGCAACTGATTATTATTGTGGAGTGAATGATGGTGCTATTGATCTTTCTGTAACTTCCGGCGAAGAACCCTATTCTTATGAATGGTCTGATGGCTCCACTACAGAAGATATAAGCGGATTAACCGCAGGAATGTATACCGTGGTTGTTACTGATGATACAGGATGTGAAAGAAGTGAAAGGGTTACAGTAAATGAAATTCCTGCATTTGTTGTAAGTATTTCTGTAGCCGGAAATGTTTTAACTGCGGATATTGGTGCGGCATGGCAATGGTATTTTAATGGCATTGAAATTCCCGGTGCAAATGCAATTTCCTATACTGCAACAGAGAATGGAAATTATTCAGTATTAGTTACCGATGCAAATGCCTGCACTGTGTTAAGTGAAGAAATAAATATCGTTTTAACTTCTTTATATGCGATTGAAGATATAAGTTCTGTTATTTTATATCCAAATCCCGTGAATGAAAAACTTAACCTGGAAATAATTTATAATGGAAATGCTTCAATTTCTTATTTTACCTTATATGATATTTTGGGTAATAAAATGTTCGTAGTTAAGCGTAATTTAAACAACGGTAAAAATTCTTTCGAATTTGATTTATCCCAATTTTCAACCGGAGTGTTTTATTTAAACATGGAAGCTGAAGGAGAAAATATCAACTTCAGTTTAATTAAAAATTAGGACGGAGTAGTCAATTTACTTGTTTGGGAAACTCTTTTTTAGAAAATAAAATACCCTATCCCGAAATTAAAATTCATCAGGAAAGTACCTTGTACACGATCTATGGCGTGTTGTTCGTAAGTAGTTTCTCCCTCGCCGTAATTGCCGTCAGCAGAAATATCACTACTTCCTATCACCCAGCCAAATTGTGTGCTGAAATCGAATAATAATTTTTCGGTAAATGCCCAGGTATTTCCAAAGGTATAGATCAAACCAAAAACTTTTTCGTCCAATTGATAATTGAGGTCTGAAAATTCCGGAAGTACTAACGATTCTCCATTATTACTATAATGAATTAGTGAAGGGTCATATATATCGGATGACCATCCTCCTGTTTTACCGCCTATCATTCCAACCATTAATTCAAATTTATTATAATTTCCAACCGGTGCTATTACACCTCTTCTTCCAAAAGGGAAAAATTTAAGATAAAAACTGGCAAAATTTGCCTGGAGGTTTACGTCGCCATAATAACTCGCTACCTCATATGGTGAAATATTTGAGTTTAAGTTAACAGTGTAATATGCATAAGGAATATTGGTGGTGATATGTTTGACAGAAGCACCTATAGCTACAATCTTACTGAGTGTATAATCCGTTGAAATATCAAATCGTGCATTGATACCAACATTACTTACTGAAGAATTTCCTTCGGAATCCAGATCGAGGAATCTTTTATTCAATGCCGGCGATAATGCCGTAGAGCCATATACCACCCATTTACTTCCCATGTACCCGGGGTTTTGTGTTATACCGTTTAAAGCAAACAAAACAAAAATCAGATTAATTGAGATCCTTTTCATTTTTTATGTTTTGTTTTTATTTGTTGAAGCATATAATATATATTGCTATTCTGACTGGATTCATTGTCATTTACTTTTGTTTTATTGAAATATTGCATTTCAACGAGTCCCGTTTTGCTGTTCACAACCAAAGTAAAATAAAAGGTATTAAAATTAGGTTTGAGCATATCGTAAATTAAAAACGGCGCTGCAGGGTAAAATAAACACAATACTATTTTACCTCCTATATATCTTTCTTTTTCACGAAATGCAATAATTCCCATCCAGGCAAAATTGTCAATATTATATTTTGTTGCTAGTTCTGCCAACTCATCATTGGTGGTATTTATCATATCTACTTCCTCATCCAGATGATCCAGTTTTTCACTTATCCATCGGCTGAGTAATGCAAGGTCATTAAAGGTTTCGGCATCATCGGGTGCAATACCATTGTGATCCACATATTCAATTTTCAGATCAAGTTTGTCTGCACTGGAATAAATTTTATCCTTTAATTCCAATCTCGCACTTTCTGCTGCCTCATACTCCACAGGATTTTTACTTCTTTCATCAATACTGACATATACCGGATCAACAACAACTATCTCATTAATACCCAAATTATATTCAATTGTGTTTTTATTCGATTTGTAATCAGGTTCTTCTTTTCCGTCATCTTTTTCTATGTCAAAAATATTGCTAAATGATGGATCATCCATATAATCAACAAAAGCATATTTCCAATAGGTTATATTATTTTGTTCCTTTTTTTCTTCAATTACCGGTGTTTCCTTTTTTATTTTATCATATTTGGTTTTTACTTTTTCCACTTTCGGTTCCTCTACTTCCACTTTGGATATTGAATCTTTTTCCTCTAATTTAATTTTTACTTCTAATGCCCTAACTCTTTGTGCGTCGTAAAAATTGGAAAGTAATGCATCATTTTTATTTACAAGTTCATCTGCAAGTTGTTTGCAAATCTCATTCATTTGTTTATTGCCAGGGTCTGCAAGGTGCGACTCCCATGCATGTTTTAATGCCAATATATTGAGATCGAATTCCGGTATCTTATACATAAAATAAAATACCTGCTGCGAATTGCCTTCCACTTTTTTATAATACTTGTGCCAGTCAGGAGTAGCTTCTGCATTGTGATAGATACTTAATCCGTAAAGTGCCTGTGTGATCACATTTTTGAGATATTGGTTGGTAGAATCTTCCAGCAATAATAAATAAGCATGATAGATGGCATCTTCGTATTCAATATCACTCAGATAAATTTCACAACCCTGATATCTACATAATTTTTGAATATTTCTAAATTTTTCTTCACCAAGAATAAATGCTTGTCTGCCCTCATCTTTAATTTGTCGTGCAGCAAGTATCATTGCATCTCGTCTCTTTTTAATGTTCGGATGTGTGCTTTCCTCATCATCATAATCTTCTTCGGCAGTTATCGCACTCACCGTATCAATAAAAAATTCATGAGGAAAATTATACGATCCATCATCAAAAAAAGTGGTGTCAAATTCTACTTCATCAAAAGGTAGATATGAATATAAGAGCACATCAAAAACTCCCTGCGCAGCAACAGCACTATAATTCGTTTTTTTAAATAAATATAGTCCAAGATCATCAGCTTCACTTTCAAGGTCTTTAGAATAACGGAATTTTTCAAGATCAACTTCGTTGGCTCCTAAACTTCTGTAAATACCGGACCCACGTTCAATTCGTTGGTTTTCTACATAATTGTTGATTGCATGTTTTTTAATAAAATGGTTGAATTCATGGCAGAGTATAAATACAATTTGTGCCTCGTTCTCTACCTGTGAGAGTAAACCGGTGGTAACTAAAACAATTCCGTTGTCGGCTGTAAACGCATTCACTTCATTCGACAACAAAGTATAAATTCGGATACTCTCCCTCGTTTCTGCATCATCAGCAAATATGATATCCTTTAGTTCATTTAAATAGTTGGTAACAGGATCGCCGAAAATCACCCTTCCGCTGTGCAACATATCATCCATTAAAAAATTGGATTCCAACAAAAATGTTTCCTGATCTTTTCTTTCGCTGTTACTGCCGGTGGAAATATTTTCCCTGTCCTCCCGAAATTTTTCAGAAGATAGTTTTGTGAAATCTTCCGGAACGGTTCCTGCAGACCGCAAACTCTTGAATTGCTCAAAATCAACGCTTTGCGCAAATATTGAATTAATAATAAGGAAACCAAAAAGGAAACTGAGGAGTGGTTTATTCATCTAAATAAAAGTTTTCGAAAGCAATGATAAGCAATTAATTTCAGTCAGGACTATTTTCTACAACCTTGAAACCAATTTTCAATCCCAAATGAAACAGCGGTACAACTTGTGTTGATGTGGTTCTGTCGAACAAATTAAATTGATCGGAATGATAATTATATCCATAACTGTTTACCAGGGTATCCTTAAATCGCACTTGCAATCCGAATCCCAAAAAACCGTTAATCTCAAAAATATCTCTGGGAATAATATTGTAACCTGCCTTCCAGGAAAGGCTGATGGCATGCATGGATTCTGTTATATTAAAAAGTTTGCCCTGTTCACTTTCATCCTCAAAATCAAGTTCATCAAAACTTAAGAATTTATAGGCAACTTCCATCTGATTATAGTCGGTCTTTAAAGGATTTGGTCCTCGTGGAATAACCGACAACATCGAAAATTTGGCAAAGGGGCCGTAATAGTAAAAAATACCCGAGTTCAGGAGATTCTCATAAGTATCTGCTGTATAGGAACCTTCTATATCGTTAATGTATCCTGCGTTGATATCAAAAGCCCACTCCTCACTGAATCGGTATTGCAATCCCAGATTATATTCTCCAACCAAAAAGTTGAATGGAAGGAGATATATGAAGATTTTTTTGTAGAGAAGCGCCTCGACCATAATTATGCAAATCTATCAAAATGTCAGTAAAATTTCGTTTTTTGTCATGTTTTTTGAGTCGCGGAACCCCGTATATTTGCAAGGCATGACTATTGGAAGAGGTCAGGCTGTCCGTGAATTACCATTGGGCATTAGAAAAAGGGTTGGAATATGAAAGAATTCGGATTTGACGATAATTTATTTGCCCCGATGATGGATGATGATGTGGAGTTTATGCCCATTTTATCGCTGGAAGAGGACGATGATCAGGTTAAAATAGACTACCCTGACACGATCGCCATTATGCCTTTGCGCAACACCGTTTTGTTTCCGGGAGTTGTTTTACCCATCACTGTAGGTAGAGAAAAATCTATAAAAGCCCTTCAAAATGCCTTTAAGGGAAATAAATTGATAGGCGTTTTGTCACAAATGGACGGAAGTATTGAAGACCCGGATATTTCCCAAATTCATAGAACAGGTACCATAGCACGCGTTATCAAACAATTAAAAATGCCGGATGGCAGCACCACTGTTATCATTCAAGGTAAAAAAAGGTTTGTGGTGAATGAATACACTACCGAAGAACCTTTTTTACAGGCAAAAATTACTTTGTTGGAAGATAAGATCCACAACGATAAAAAAGAATTTACGGCAATAGTTTCCACCATAAAAGATCTCGCTTCCAATATTATTAAAATATCCCCCAATATTCCGCAGGAGGCAACCGTTGTTTTAAAAAATATTAATTCTCCCGTTTTTCTCATTCATTTTGTTTCTTCCAACTTACAAATTGATGTTGCGGATAAACAAAAATTATTAGAGACCGACGATCTGCATACTCGTGCTCAATTAATTCTCGATCATTTGAACAGTGAATTGCAAATGCTAGAATTAAAAAATAAAATTCAGAATAAAGTGCGCACAGATCTTGATAAACAGCAGCGCGATTATTTTCTGAATCAGCAAATGCGAACAATTCAGGAAGAACTTGGTGGAAATGCGCAGGAGGAGGAAGTAAAAAGATATAAACTAAGAGCCACAGAAAAAAAATGGAATAAGAACGTTCAGGATGTTTTTAATAAAGAGATTGAAAAATTACAGCGTTTAAATCCGAATGCAGCAGAATATGGTGTAATTACCAATTATATTGAAATGCTTTTGGAACTTCCGTGGAACGAATTTACAGTGGATAATTTCGATCTTAAAAATGCCAAAACTACAATGGATGAAGACCATTTTGGTTTGGAAAAAGTGAAAGAAAGATTATTGGAATATCTCGCAGTATTAAAATTAAAAGGTGATATGAAATCGCCTATATTATGTCTGGTTGGCCCTCCCGGTGTTGGTAAAACATCGTTGGGACAATCGCTGGCAAAGGCTTTGGGGAGAAAATACGTGCGTATGAGTTTAGGAGGATTGCACGATGAAAGTGAAATTCGCGGGCATAGAAAAACTTATATTGGTGCAATGCCGGGTAGAGTTGTTCAATCAATAAAAAGAGTTAAATCTTCCAATCCTGTTTTTATTTTAGATGAAATTGATAAGGTTGGAACCGATTTCAGAGGAGATCCATCCAGTGCATTATTGGAAGTGTTGGATCCGGAACAAAACAGTACTTTTTACGATAATTATTTGGAATTAGAATATGATCTTTCTAAAGTATTATTTATTGCAACAGCAAATAATTTAAATACCATTCAACCTGCCTTGCGCGACAGAATGGAAATTATTTATGTGAGCGGATATTCCAGTGAAGAAAAAGTGCAAATTGCCAACAGACATCTTGTTCCGAAACAACGCAAAGAACACGGCTTAAAACAGAAAGATGTAACATTAAATGATGCTTCATTACAAAAAATAATTCAGGATTATACCCGTGAAAGTGGCGTGCGTGAACTTGATCGTCAGATCGCGTCTATTATGCGCCGAATTGCAAAATCGGTGGTTACCAAAGAAAAATATAACAAGGCAATAAAACCTGTCGACGTTGAAAAAATATTAGGCGCTACTAAATTTGATAAGGATTCTATATTTGAAATAAATCCTCCGGGTGTTGTTATCGGACTTGCATGGACCTCCGTTGGTGGTGATGTTTTATATATTGAAAGTTCGTTAAGTACGGGAAAAGGCACTTTACAACTCACGGGAAATCTCGGAGACGTAATGAAAGAAAGTGCATCCACCGCATTGAGTTATATTCGTTCGCATGCAGAACCGCTCGGCATTAAACCGGAAGTATTTGAAACAACAAATATTCACGTGCACGTTCCGGAAGGAGCAATTCCAAAAGATGGTCCGAGTGCAGGTATAACAATGTTAACTTCATTGGTATCCGCATTTACCGGAAGAAGAGTAAAACAATATTTTGCCATGACCGGTGAAATAACCTTGCGCGGAAAAGTATTACCCGTTGGTGGAATTAAAGAAAAAGTTTTAGCCGCAAAACGCATGGGAATAAAAGAGATCATCATGTGCCAAACAAACAAAAAAGACGTTCTCGAAATAAATCAGGATTACATTAAAGGAGTTAAATTTCATTATGTTTCTACTATGATGGAGGTGATTGAGATTGCGTTGGAGAAGGGGAAGAAGGGTTGAAGTTGTTGAAGGGGTTTTGTATGGAGGGAAATGTTGCGATGGTTCAAACTGCAACTGTGACTTGTTTGTAGGGTTTGGTTCGGAGGAAAATCATATAATGGTTCAAACTGCCCATTTATCCGCCGTAGCTTCAGCGAATGAGGAATACTCATTTTGTAACTTGTTAGTTTAAATTCGAGTGAGATTAAAATTATTAAACGTATTTTTCTTCTGCCTAATTAATACACCACCAATTTCTCAATAGCAACTGCAAAATCATGTTTAAAAAGTTGGACAAGATAAATACCTGGTTGCAATTTTGAGATATCTATTGGTACATTTAATTGGCTGCCATTTTTATAAATTACTTGAAGACCAAGGAGGTTTATAATTGAAATGCCAAAAAATTTATTTTCGAAATTATTAGTCTTAAGGTAAATTTCATTTCTTGCCGGGTTGGGTGAAATACTGAAATAATTAATATTTGAAATTTCCGGGATTGAAGTGGTTATTGTATCACATTCACTGCCAACCAAAGCACCGAGATTGTAATTTGGCATGTTGGGGAGGCCTGCAATTACGCGTCTCTCGCCCAATGAAATTGTATTGGTATCGAAATCGCAAAATGGGTATAATTCGTTTGGGTTGTTTATAACACAAAGATTCTGGTTCACTGTATTGAATATATTGCTTGGAATCTCTTCAAAAAAAAGTGAAATATAAATTTTTCCATCAGGGCCTAATTCATGTTGACCGATACAAAAATTATTGAACGGATTATTGAAAATCAATTCGCGTGTGGAGTCAATATTTTCCTTGCAGTTAAGACAAAATTGATAAACAGAAGATGACGCACCGCAAGTTGATGAAACATACAACATGTTTCCATCAGGAGAAAAAGAGCAACCATAATGAAGTAAGTTTGGTAAATTTGAAATTGTTTCTAGATCGCTAAAAATTCCTGAGCATCTATCAAAATTGTAGAGATCAATCTTATTTTGCCGTGTATAAGCTAATTTATTTCCTGATTCAGATATTATCATTTCACCCCATCCGTTATAATTGACTTCTAATTCAAAGGCATTAGAGCCGTAAACTTGTTCTAATGGCCCTTCAACACCATTGGGGGTTATAAGAAATTTCACAAAAATCAAAGATGAATCTGATGTTTCTAATAAATTGGGCCAGCCGCTAGTAATCAACCACCAGTCTCGACCGTTTGCATGTTTGACCGAATACATTTTTTCGGTGAGTTCATTTTCATAGACTGAAATATTTTTCTCAATTACCTCTCCTAATCCTCCATTTAATTCAATATCTACAATTGAATATTTCAAACCAACTGGGTCATATTGCTGAAGTTGAAAAATGTAAAATTTATTTGTATTTTCGGGCATTGGAATTATAATTACTCCTTGAGTCACACTTGAACCGTAATCTCCTATATAGCCTATATTTAGTTCAATTCCATTTGCCATTATATTATTTTCACTATTCCAAACGGTCTCACCATTTGTATAAAATAGTAAATTTCCGGATTCATCACTTATACTAGCACAAGCCTCATGTGTAAGTATAGAAGTTTCAAAACTATTTGGAGT
>JAYSYX010000176.1:0-11352 GCA_043727235.1 Bacteroidota bacterium | reverse complement strand
AGCGTATTGCTTAACAGTTTGCAGCAAATTAAAGTCAATATAGTTATTTTCTTCATATGAAATCGGGTGCTAAATTAAAAAAAGTATGCTTTAGGTTTGTTAAATTCAATAAATCATCATAACTTATCATCCTAAAAGGAGGTAACTATGAACATGACTCAAAAATTACTCCACTATGGCGACACACATCACAACAAATTCCTCGAAATTCTACGTATCCTGCTCGGGGTGATTTTAGTGTTAAAGGGATATTATTATATCAGCAACAACGATGAATTGAATAAGTTATTGCTTGACAATAAATTCCATTTATACAATTATGTGGTGATACACTATGTTGCATTTGCACATTTGATTGGTGGTATTTGTATAATTCTAGGTCTGCTTACAAGAATTGCTGTTGCTGTTCAAATTCCTGTTTTGCTCGGCGCAATAATTTTTGTGCACGCAAAGGACGGTTTATTAACTCCCGACCCTGAAATTTTATTATCTGTTCTCGTATTTGCAATGTTGGTCTTTTACTTTTTTTATGGTTCCGGTCCATGGTCGATGGACAATTATTTGGAGAAACATAAAAATGAATGGGACACTGGTTCGTCGGAGTTGTAAGCTAGGATAAAGGATACAAGAGAACAAATGGTTGAAAAAAAAGGAACCTGCTTGACGCGGTCACCAGGCAGGCGCGGATGACGCTGATTGTGCGGATGTAAAAGGATAAAAAAAATGGGAAAAATTGAGTATTAAAATAAGATATTTTTTCCTTCTGGATAGTGAATGCATTTTTTGGAAGAACTCATCGCAACGTAAGGTCCTGATTCACGATCATGTATTTATATTGGGGAATTTTATTGTTTACTAAGTTTATAGGTACTGTGTAAAATTTACAATCAAATGTGTAACACCTTTTTCCACCTTTACCAAACCTTCCTCAAATGGACACGGGAATCGGGACACGGAAATCGGGACTTGCTTTTAGTGGAATTTAAAATTTTATTACCTGGGAAAAGTTAATCGTTAGTTGTAAAATTTTCAATCTAAAATGAGCGCCCCTTTTTTAACCTTACCACCTCTTCCTTCCTTTTTCCTCCTTAGAACCTTAACCTTTGAATCTTCTCCCTTCTCCCTTCGAATCTTCTTATTTGCGCAAAGGTAAAATCCCCTTCTTTTTTTGCTTGATCAATACATATCGAAACGAAAATCCAATACCTAAATGAAACCAATCATCTTCCTGTAATTTGAATGCCGGTTTCAGATCTGCGGAAATTACGAGTGGGAGTAATAGGACTTTATATTCCACACCAAACACAAGGTTACATCCTAAATATGATGAATCAGACAATAAATATTTTCCATAGGATGGTCCTATTCCGCCGTACATATTTAAACTTTTGGTAAACAATAAATTATTGTGATGTTCTATCATTGCAGTTGCCGATGCTTCTTTGAAATTTACTTGACCAATAACTTCAATTGTTGTATGTTCAAAAATGCGTTGTTGTAAACTTAAGCCAAACCCTTCATTAGAAAATCGCACTCCACCTGCGGTGATGTACTTTTGAGCCGAAAGTTGATTAGTAATGATGAAAATTAAACTGATCAGAAAAGTTCTTTTCATAATGTCAAGAGTCAATGGTCAAGAGTCAGGGGACACGGATTGAAAATTCGATTCTCACTGTTAATTATCGATAAATGAGTAATGAGTTATCCTCCTACGCTAAAGCTACGGGAGGACACGTGAGTAATGAGATTACCTTATTTCTGTAGGTTCGTTTACCTCCCATTAATAATTTCTCCTCATTTTACTTCAAACGTTAATTGCTTTGATTGTAGTATAATTTCAAGAGTCAGAGCACTAAATAGGGTCATGGGAATCGGGACAGTCAGGATTAGTTTAATTCCAGTTGGAATATTTTATTACAAAGTAATAGTTAACAGATGGCTGTAAAATTTACGGGTAAAATTGAGCGCCCCTTTTTCAACCTTACTTCCTCTTCCTTCCTTTTTCCTCCTTAGAACCTTCCCCTTCGATTCTTCGAATCTTCTCCCTTCGAATCTTTCTTTATCTTTGACGCGTGGGCCTAAAATCACTATTCTCCCGACCCTTTGCAGCATATATATCCCGAAAAGTGAAAAATTCGGCGAAAAATGCGTTGTTGTGTCAGGAGGAGATCATGTTAGATTTAGTGAAGGATGCGCAGAATACTTTATTTGGAAAGGATCATCATTTTTCTGAAATAAATAATTACGAATCATTTAAAAATAATATTCCCATTCGCGATTACGAGGGACTAAAGATTTATATAGAAAAAGTTGTTGCCGGTGAAGAGGATATTTTGTGGAAGGGCAAGCCATTGTATCTCGCAAAAACCTCAGGTACTACCTCCGGTGTAAAATATATTCCACTAACTAAAGAATCAATTCCAAATCATATTAATTCTGCAAGAAATGCCTTGTTGATGTATATTCATGAAACTGGAAATACTGCATTTATAAATGGTAAAATGATATTTCTGCAAGGTTCTCCGGTATTAATTGAAAAGGCCGGAATTAATGTAGGTAGATTATCAGGTATTGTTTATCATTTTGTCCCTGATTATTTATTAAAAAATCGCATGCCCTCTTATGAGGTAAATTGTATTGAAGATTGGGAAGCAAAAGTAGAATCTATTGCAAAAGAAACAATTTCAAAAAAAATGTCGCTAATTAGTGGAATTCCGCCTTGGGTTCTCATGTATTTTGAAAAGCTTATAGAAATTTCCGGAAAACAAAAGTTAAAGGATATTTTTCCAGATTTTTCACTTTTTGTATATGGCGGGGTTAATTATGAACCGTACAGAACAAAAATAGAATCCATAGTCGGGAAAAAAATCGACACCATTGAAACCTATCCTGCCAGTGAAGGATTTATTGCTTACCAGGATTCGCAAAAAGCCGAAGGATTATTATTGAATGTTGATTCCGGTATTTTTTTCGAGTTTGTTCCGGCGGGAGAAATTTTTGATGAAAATGCAACACGCCTTTCTTTAAGGGATGTAGAGCTGAATATTAATTATGCCCTCATATTAAATAATAATGCAGGTTTGTGGGGATATAATATTGGTGACACCATAAAATTTGTTTCCAAAGATCCCTACAGAATTATTGTAACCGGACGTATTAAACATTTTATTTCTGCCTTTGGAGAACACGTGATAGGTGAGGAGGTGGAGTTTGCAATGATGAAAGCAGCAGAGGAACTAAAGGTAGAATTTGTCGAATTTACTGTTGCTCCACAGGTAAATCCCAATTCAGGCATCCCTTATCATGAGTGGTTCGTCGAGTTTTCCACCCCTTTGGTCGAATTGGATGCTTTTGCAGCTAAAATTGACCTGTATCTTCAACAAAAAAATATTTATTACAAGGATCTCATTAAAGGAAAAATATTGAGACCACTGATAATAACTGTTATTAAACCCGGAGGATTTAAAGATTATATGCGTTCGATAGGCAAGTTGGGTGGACAAAACAAAGTAGCCCGCCTTAGTAACGACCGCATTATAGCCGATGAACTTAAACAATGGACCTAGTGTTAACAAACTTTAGTTTTCCAATACATTAAATCACAGTAAAATTCACGAATTTCGCAGCAATTATGGTAATTATACAGGTAGCACAATTAATTTTAGCACTCACAATTTTAGTATTTATACATGAACTCGGTCACTATTTGGCCGCAAGAATGTTCGGAGTTAGGGTAGAAAAATTCTACATTTTTTTTGATGCATGGGGCAAAAAAATATGGTCGTTTAAACGTGGAGATACAGAATATGGTATCGGTTGGTTGCCACTCGGCGGTTATGTGAAAATTGCAGGGATGGTGGATGAAAGCATGGACAAAGACGCCATGAAACTTCCTCCGCAGCCCTGGGAATTGCGTTCAAAAGCAAACTGGAAAAAGTTTGTTGTAATGATAGCCGGTATCGTTATGAATGTGATACTCGGAATTATTTTATACGTTTTTATTCTCAATAATTACGCAAAACATTATACTACTGTTGAAGGGGTAAATAATGAAGGTGGTATTTATGCAACTAGTTCGGGGCAACAATACGGCTTTCAATCCGGAGATAAATTGATCTCCATAAACGGAAATTCGTACGAGCGATTGGATGATTACATGAATGCGCGTTTATATTTTGGATCGGAAGTAGTTGTAGAACGCAACGGTAATCAAGTACCGGTAATTGTTGCCGACTCAGCATTTTTAGATAAGATGCGTGGAAATGTGCTGTTCGATCTGAAAGCAACCGTAAAAGTGGATTCTTTAAGTGATTCTCTGCCGAATGCCGAACAAGCAGGTATATTGCGTGGAGATATTATTCAAGCTATAGATAGCGTGGAAATCACTTGTTTTTCACATTTATCAGATATTTTAAAATCGAAAAAAGACCAACAGGTATTAATCACTGTAGAAAGAAACGGGCAATTAAATTCAATGCCTGTTGCAGTGGATAAAAATGGTAGGATAGGCTTTAAACCCGAAATCGAATTTTTTCCATATGATTCTGTAAAATATACTTTTGGAAAAGCATTGAGTTACGGAACAAGAGATGCATTTGAAGTATTTTATTTTCAGGCAATTAGTTTATGGAGAATTTTAAAAGGAGATATCCCGGCAAAAGATTCTATTTCAAGTCCGATAGGTATAACCAAGTTATTTAATCCTGTTTGGGATTGGAGTTCATTCTGGTTATTAACTGCCTTGTTGAGTATGGTGTTGGCATTTATGAATTTATTACCAATCCCGGCATTGGATGGCGGACACATGATGTTCATAATAATTGAAAGTATTACCGGTAAAAAATTATCAGATAAATTCATGGAAAGGGCACAGGTAGTGGGGATGGTGCTGTTGCTGAGTTTGATGGTATTTGCCGTAGGAAATGATATTGTGAAAATGTTTGAATAATGACCCGTTTTTTTAAAAGAGTTATTTTATTATTTTTTTTATCACTGTGGATTTTTGCAAGCGATATTTTTGCACAAAATACCACAGGCGGACAATTATTGACAGGAGATACCATCTATCCTAAACATAGGGTAATGATAATCCCCTTTAATAATTATAATTATTTTTCGGATGCAGATCCTGAACTTGCACAAAAAAATGAAAAGACTGTAACCGATATTTCCACTCTTTTCAGATACGGATTAAATTATAATATTAGCGCAAGAGTAATTTCCTCCCACGATCCTTATAATATATTGATTGATACAACCCTTCAGTCGGAACAAGACCTCAATATGATCTATGCATCCATTAAATATCAGTTTGAAAAACCGATAGATGTAAATGCAAAGGATAGTGCATCAAATAAAACTCTAACACAACCGGATCTTTTTGGTTTGGGTGGAGAGGAACCTGTAGAGGAAAAAAAGAAAATTTCCTTCGGCAAAAAGGCGGAGGAACCTGTAAACATCAAATACATGAATGCAGTGATCACACATCCTGAAATATTTTCTAATCTTCAAAAAAAATATGGGACCGATCTATTTTTATTTATAAATCAGTTTGAGTTAATCACAAATTACAATCATTGTCTCGACAGGGCTGCTAATTCATTTGAAAGAAAAGTGGTGGTGCATTATTCTGTTTATAATGCGGAGGGAAAACAATTAAAAGGAGATGCAATAACAGTAACTTTTGGCTCCGCTCAAACAAATGTGGACGAGATTGTAGCACAACAATTTCCGCTCATTGCAGATTATTTATCGCAGTCAATTCAAACAACTACAACTTATCCGGCAGGATCTAGAAAATGAATTACTTCCAATTGTACGAATTGCCGGTATCTTTTCTCGTGGATGAGAAATTAATAAAACAAAAATATCTCACTTTAAGCCGCAAATTTCATCCTGATTTTTATACCGGGGCAGAGGCAGCCAAACAAAAAGAAATTTTGGAATTATCCACCCAAAATAACAAGGCTTTTCAAACCTTATCCGATTTCGACAAGAGGATAAAGTATATATTAATGGAGAAGGGATATTTGATGGAGGAAGAAAAATTTGCTCTCCCTCAAATGTTCCTGATGGAGATGATGGACTTGAACGAACTGGCAATGGAAGTGGAATTTGATCCCGACCCGGAAAAAAAACAAGAAGTTTTGTCGCATATACAAACTGCAGAAACCGCTCTTCTGGAAGCCATAAACCCCCTTTTAACCACCTATAATGAGCAAACTGCCACGGAATCAGATTACAAGACCATAAAAGAATTTTACTATAAACGCAAGTATTTATTGCGTATACGCGCTCAGTTGGATAAATTTGCGGCTGATTAAGTTATAAGTTCTTTAATATAATTAGCCGAAGTGGTGGAATTGGTAGACACGCTGGACCTGCCTGACGCTGACGCAGTCGGCAGGCAGGCTCAAAATCAAGTGTCTACAAAAGTGAGTGAGTTAATTTTTTTGTAGAGGTGAATTAGATTAAATAGTATTGTTAAAAATTGTTCTTAAAAAATATTAGCCGAAGTGGTGGAATTGGTAGACACGCTGGACTCAAAATCCAGTGCCTTCAAAAGTGTGCGGGTTCGAGTCCCGCCTTCGGTACATAAGGATGGAGCGGGCCTGCCTGCCGCTGGCGCAGCGGCAGGCAGGTTCGAGTCCCACCTTCGGTATTTTATAAATTGTTTATTCCATGTATTACGTTTATGCGCTCTCTAGCCAAGTTGCTAATTATATCTATGTAGGTATAACTGATAATGTTGAAAGAAGAACTGATCAACATAATTCCGGATATGAAAAAACTACAAAACCATATCAACCTTTCAATTTGATTTTGGAAGAAGAATATCCTGACCGACCAGCTGCACGTTTACGAGAAAAATATTTGAAGACAACAAATGGCAAAAGGTTTTTAAGGAGTTTGATAAAGAATTAGTCATGAGATCTCCTTAAATTGGGTTTAAATTGGATAAATTATTTTAATTTTATTTCTCCAATGAAAACCGATTTAAAGGATATTGAAATTGCTGAGTCAGTAATAAATAAATCCTTAATTTATATATTGGAATTATGTAACCATATTGAAACGTCTACACTCTATGAAGAATCAATAAATGAACTGATTGAATTTTACAATAAATTCTTCATTTCAATTAATAATATTTCGCCGCAAGGCGATGATGTTAAATTCTTAATTAATTCACTGCCAAAAATTTTTCTTCATAAAAAAATCGATTTTTTACCGAAGCCTTTGCTCGTTGGCATACTTGAACTAATTATTTTTCCGATAGCAATTTATAGTAGTTATAATCATATAAGAAAGCTTAAAGCTATTGAATCTGATGCTGCTAAAATCAAAAAATCAATTCTTAATATCCTTCCTCACCCAACACTGAATAATTAAAGTCTTAAACAATTTGTAGTGTGATTAAATGTTTTTAATCGCTCCTACATAATTCCTTGTATAGAAAAACCACTATATTTATCCCATGAAAAAACTAATCCTATCCACTACACTTATTACTTTACTAAGCATAATTACCCTAAATGCCCAGCAAAAGGGTATCTACACCGAATTACTTGCAAAAACAACAATTGATGATCTTGATGATTACGAAATGTTGATTCCGGGAAATGACAATGATATATATTATTTAGTTTTTAACTATGATAAATGTCATGTAGAAAGGTATAATGCGCAAATGCAACTAATTAAATCGCAGGTGCATTATTTTAAGAAGGAAGAGTTGACAAGATGTATGTATCCAATCTTATTGGAAAATGGGATAGGAATAATTTTCTCGAAGTACGACAAAAAGGAAAAGAAAAGCAGTGTCAGTATCAAACAGCTCAATAGTACTACCTTGGCTGCAGTTGAAGATATTAAGATACTTGATGTGCCGGGTCAATTAAGTAATTACGGTGATGTAGAAGCTTATGGTGATTCACGTTATACAGTAAGTTTTTCACCTGATTACAAGACTACCTCTTTGTTAGTGATACCTGGTAAATCTTATTTTGATACAGCTAACCCACTTATGACTTTAATTGGAGCCGATGGCAAAGTGATTTGGTCCAAAATGTTTGAAACTACTCACATATCTTATGCTTTCCGCTTTACGAGTATGATAGTAACAAACAATGGAAGTACATATTTTTATGCGCACAGGGTAGATAAAAAATATCCATCACACTTTAATGCATATTCTATTTTCAGTATAGACGAAGAGGGAAAAAATATGCATGAACTCGACTTTACGCAAACTAAAGATTTGCAAACCTATCGTATCACAATGGGGGGATTAAAAGATGGTGGCATGGCTGCTTATGTGGTGACTAATTTTGGTATGATGGGTTTATTTATGGAAGCAAACACAGGGAAGGTTGTGTCCACTATAGATATTAAACCGGATGTAGAGAAATGGAAAGCCAATGCATTATATAGCGATAGGAAATACACATCCATAGGTATGTATTTCCCCGCTCGCGATATTTTGGAAGACAGCAAGGGAAATATTTATATGGTTTGTGCACAATACGGTACTGATATTAATATTGGTGCTTTTTCATTAATGGTTATTAAATTCAACAGTAAACTGGATATGGAATGGTATACCTTTCTTCCACGGGTTGAAAGCAGTGCTTATGTTGGTGAATATAACGATCCTATTGCAATTTTACACAACGACAAACTCTCCGTTTTTTACAGTTTTATCGATCCCTCAAAATTGGATTATGCTTTGTATGAGGATGGGGAACCAACCAAAAAATTAATATCCACCACCATGGCCGATTATTTTACAGTTTCCACAAAAGGTAAACCGAAAAGCGAGTTTTTAAAAGTGGATTTTTCCTCCGATGGAAAGCCTACCTACAATACTCTGGAAGAAAATGAATATACCATTGATGGTATGTATACAAAGGAAGATAAAACGCAATCGGGTATTGTTTCCTCGTCGGGAGTAAGCAACGGAACATATGTGTGGTTTATTTACCGATATACCCGGGAATTTCCAACAAATTCCATAATAAATAAGAGTAAAATATTCAGGGTGGATTTATAATGATATGGAATTGGTAGCAGCTTTTCATTTAGAAAGGCGCAAATCCTTTATTCCTGTCACTGAAAAAAGGTAATTTTGAGTCAGAATCAGTTATTATTAGACGGAAATTAAAATTCTGAGTTTTTTGGAAGTTTTTTCGTAATCGGAACTCAGAACTATTTAAAAACCGGAGAAATTTCCCCCAAAAACCCAATTTTTTGTGCAAAATCTGTGGATTTAAAGATTTATTTTTTCCTCAAAATAGAACCCAGCAAAGGATTTGACGCATCCAACATTAAATTTTCACCACTCCTTTGTTAATTTTATTCTTATTAACTACCTTTGCAACTTCATAAAAAATATCATGTACGCAATAGTAAACATAGCAGGCCAGCAGTTCAAGGTTGAAGAAAACCAGGAAATTTTTGTGCATCGTCAGGAAGGACTTGAAGGTGATACTATCGAATTCAACGAAGTACTGTTGAAAGCAACAGATGGCAACATCACTATAGGCTCGCCTACAGTAGCTGCATCCAGCGTTTCTGCTACAATTCTATCGCATTTAAAGGGCGACAAAGTGATCATTTTCAAGAAAAAACGCCGTAAGAACTATCGCGTTAAAAATGGTCACCGTCAGTATTTTACCAAAATCAAAATTGAAAAAATCAGTTAAATCTTAATACAATGGCACATAAGAAAGGGGTCGGTAGTTCCAAAAATGGTCGCGAAAGTCACAGTAAACGTTTAGGCGTTAAGATCTGGGGCGGACAGGCAGTTGAATCAGGGAACATCATTATCCGCCAAAGAGGAACAGAATTTCACCCGGGTCAGAATGTTGGCATGGGAAGAGATCATACCATATTTGCTCTGATCGACGGCGTAGTAACATTCACAAAAGGACGCAAAGACCGTTCGTATTGTCACGTGTTACCCGTAAAAGAAGAAGCTACAGCGTAATTAGCACAACAAACCATATTTCAACCTCCGGAATTTAGTTTTCGGAGGTTTTTTTATGCCTGGATGGGGACTATAGATTCTGGCGAGGCAGTCGCAGTCCGCAGCACAGACTTTGCTCTAGGTTATAGCATTTCTAAATTTTTAATGATAAAATTCTTTCCCTTTCAATATTTTTACGCCACAATAAGAATTATGCTTTCAAACAAAGAGGTTTCCGGTTTATTTAAAACTTTAGGTGCGCTCATGGAGTTGCATGGGGAGAACGATTTTAAGACCAAGAGTTACACCAATGCTGCCTTTCAATTAGGGCGGGTTACCGGAAGCGTTATGGAAATGCCTGAACCTGACCTGGATAACATTCAGGGCATCGGCAAATCCATAGTTGGTAAAATAAAAGAGTTGCGCAATTCCGGAAGCATTGCAGCATTAGAAGAGTATATGCAAAAAACGCCCCCGGGACTAGTTGAAATACTTCAAATTAAAGGTCTGGGAGGAAAAAAAGTAGGTATGATCTGGCGGGATCTGGGAATTGAATCCGTGGGTGAATTGTTATATGCCTGCAATGAAAACCGTCTCGCTAACCTTAAAGGTTTTGGAGAAAAAACGCAGGAAGGTGTAATAAAGTCGATAGAATATTATCATAGTAATATCGGTAAATTTCACTACGCTAGAATTGCAGCCGCCGTTGATGAAATAATGCATTTATTAAAAGAAAAGATCTCATCAGAAAAAATTTCTTTATGCGGTGAGATAAGGAGAAATTGTAATGTGATAGAAAAATTAGAGATCATTTGTGCTGAATCTTGTAATATCACAGAAAATTTTGATGCATTTCCTTTTTTATTGCGGGATAACAATGCAGAAAATACAATTTCCGGAAAAACAACAAATGATATTCATTTTGAAATTAACATTGTCCCCGATCAAAATTATTATTTTGAATTATTTAAAAAGACAGGATCAGAGAAACATGTTGATATTATCACTCAGAAATTAAATAGCAAAATACAATTTGATTCGGAAGAAGCAATTTATCAAGCCGCGGGATATTCTTATATATCACCTGAATTTCGCGAGGATCATATAGATATAGATTCTCTGGATGAAGCCAATATTATTACACTGCAAGACATAAAGGGAGTTGTTCATAACCACAGCACCTGGAGCGATGGAAAAAATACTGTGGAAGAAATGGCACTTGCATGTAAAAAGGGAGGGTATGATTATTTTGTAATTTCGGATCACTCTAAAACTGCATCTTATGCAGGTGGATTAACAGAAATACAGATATCTGAACAGCAAAAAGAAATTGAAGCACTCAATTTAAAATATCCTGATTTTAAAATTTTTAAAAGCATTGAATG
>JAYSYX010000175.1:0-4212 GCA_043727235.1 Bacteroidota bacterium | reverse complement strand
CAGGAAAGTTTTGCAACTTATTATGCGAAAAAATTCCGGGAACATATAAGTGGCGACGATGCATACCAATGGAATAGAAGAGGTGAAATAAATACCGCATTTGATGCAGATGGGAAAAATAATTATCCCGTTGTGCATAGCCTTTCCGGTTCGCCGCGTGTTTATCAAAAAGGAAGTATTGTATTGGATATGTTGCGGTATGTTGTTGGTGATGAACATTTTAAAATTGTGATCAAAGAATTTCTTGAAAAATACCCATATGATTATGTGGATACTCATGATTTTGAAATGCAATTTATGCGTTCACTCGGAATTAATCTCGATTGGTTTTTTGATGAATGGTTATACAGAGATGGATTTCCTGAATATACAGTAAATTATTCGGTTGAAAACAAAAATATTAATTTACTGGTTAAACAAACTCAAAAACAAACCGAAACAATACATTTATTCAAGATGCCAATTCATATTCAAGTACACTTTAAGGATGGTTCATTTGAGGATAAGCTGGTATGGATAGAAAATGCAGAAACTAAAGTGAGTTTTAATGTTGCGGAAGGACGTGAATTGGCTTTTGTTCTGTTTGATCCCAACTCTATGATCTATGCTAAAATAAAATTTGATAAACAATATGAGGAACTGCGTTTTCAGGCATTTAATGCGCCAAATATGCTGGATCGATATAATGCAATAGTAATGATGAGAGGAATGGAAACTGAGAAAAAAAGAGAAGACCTCATTAAAATATATGCCAAGGAAAATTTCCATGGTATTAAATCAGAGATCATCATGCAATTGAGTAATGATGATGATAAGGGTTCTCTTTCTATTTTGAAACTAGGGCTCAACGATGCAGACGTTTTGGTGAGAAGAGCCGTTTTGAGTAATCTGCAAAACATTCCGCCGAAATTGGAAAATGACATCACCTTAAAATTAAGAGACTATAATTACTCCAATTGCGAAATAGCTCTTTACAAACTCTGTACGCTTGATCCGGAAAATAAGGATAAATACCTTGAACAAACCAAAGATCTGGTTGGAAGCAATAAAAATATCCGCATTACCTGGCTGGAATTAAATTATGGTAAGGACGATAATTCAATCTCAGAACTGGTTAATTACAGCAGTTCCGATTATGAGTTCAGAACGAGGAATTACGCTATTAATTCGTTGGTAAGCCTAAATTATTGTAATAAACAGGTGGTGATCAATCTGTTTGATGCTGCACTTTCAACTAACAACAGGCTTGCCTCCCCGGCCCGAAATGCACTTAAAAAGTTAAAAGAAACACCCGCTTATTCCGAAATGATCAAAAACTATTACGAAGAGAACATTTGGGACGACTGGCAGAAAAACAAACTTAAACCCATTTTTATTTAAACATCCTTCGCTCAGCAGATTTGGTCGTTAGGATTGATATGTACAAATTTTTAACATTTCAACGCTCAATCCACATCATTTCACCTTTCATTAACACGTTATCAACATCTGACGTTAAAAATATACAATAAGTAGATTTTTTTTCGTTTACCTATTCTGCATACTTCTGCATTGCAACAATCACGGTACTTTTAGCCGTTTTGCCCTCTTGGCAAAATAGCTGGTTTTAAGCTCCGGATCAATGTAATTCAACGTTTGCAGGAATCGCCTGTGTATTACATTTTGAGGTGGTTTTGTTATTATAAGCGAAGTTTGTTATTGTCAATCTTTTAATTCCTTTTCAAGTAGGGAAATTAAAATACAAATAGTTGACGGGTTCACGTATGAATGAAGAAAAGAGATCTGACAACAGAGGCCGGTGGCTGTACCTTGTACTAATATTTTTATTACTAGGGTTAAACGGCTGGTTATTCTACAACGCCTTCCAGAACAAAGAGGACAGGTTGCGAAGTGCCCAACAGATTGAAGAGGCGCGTATTCTTTACAGTCAGCTTGAGGTGCAATTCAACGAGTCAAAAAGGGAACTTTTAGATCAAAAGGGTGATTTTTCAACAAAAGACTCCCTCATTACAGCCCTGGAAGGTGAATTGGATGCCCGGCGCAATGAAATTACCACACTATTAAAGACCTGTAACTTTTTTAATGGAGGAGTAACTAATAATCAAAAGAAACTTGATGAGGTTAAGGAAGAAATTGTGTCACTTGAAGTGGACTGCAGCACTTATAAGGCACAGCTTGATGAACTGAATGCCAAGTTCCTGGCTTTGCAGGAAGATTTCGAAGAACTTACCATTCTCTATGAAAAGGAAGTAAAACGCAGTGAAGAATTAACCTTCGACCGTGATGCTATTCTCGATATCGGAGGATTCATTTTAGCGAAAGACATCACAATAACCGGTGTTCGCCAAAAAGGTAATGGAAATGACGCTGATGGCCAAAATGCGAAACATACCGATCGGTTAAAGATCTGTTTTGATCTTTTACCCAATAAATTATCCGCGGGAAAGGATCAGACCTTTTTTGTAAAGATCATAGGGCCTAATGGCAAAACTTTGTTTAATACAGAAAATGGTTCCGGAGAATTTAACAATAAAGAAAAACCGGAAGATAATCTTTTCTCTAAAGCTATCGGTTTAAAATATGATGGTGGTGATGTGGAAACTCATTGTGTATATTGGGAACAGGAGGAAGAATTTAAAGCAGGTTCTTATACAGTAAAAGTATTCCACAACGGATATATGTCGTCGAGAAGCACTTTCACACTGAAGAAACCAGTTTTGGAAGACCTGATGTCGCGCATTGGAAATTAGTTATAGATAAATGTTTTAGAGGAGCTGCACATATAGTGCAGCTTTTTTTTTGATTTGACAATTACGGGATCAAGTACCTGAACTCTACGTTTCAATTGTTGTTTACAATGTTTTGTTCCAAATCCTGATTTTTTCGACTATTTCTGATAATTTATTATTTTTAGGATGAATTGAATTATTTTCACAAAATAAATGCAAGTGAATAATTTTTATTTTTATTACAATGTTGATTTTGTAACCTGTAACATTTAAAATGTAATAATTAATTATGGAGAAAATCATTATTATAACATTTATTGCCGGGTATTTAGCAATTGCAATGGAACACCTTATTAAGATCAATAAGGCTGCCACCGCGCTACTCACAGGTGTTTTATGCTGGACAATATACAGTCTCTTTGCAGCAGATCAACATTTAGTGGAAACACAACTTGTTGAGCATCTGGGCGAGGTTTCAGGAATATTATTCTTTTTATTGGGCGCAATGACCATTGTTGAACTGATTGATTCACACGATGGATTTAATATAATAACGAGAAAAATCACTCAAAAAAATAAACGATCATTATTAATTATTATATCGCTGATTACTTTTTTTCTATCTGCAATTTTAGATAATTTAACTACAACCATTGTAATGGTTTCTCTTTTAAGGAAATTAATAAAGGATCCTGAAGACAGACTTTTTTTTGCGGGAATGATCGTAATTGCAGCTAATGCAGGTGGAGCCTGGTCGCCAATTGGTGATGTAACTACAACCATGTTATGGATCGGTGGCCAGATAACAGCTAAAGAGATTGTGATCAGTTTGATATTACCGAGTCTTGTTTGTATAGCTGCTCCGCTGATATATCTTTCTTTTAAATTAAAGGGAAATGTAACTACACCTGATCAGAAAACAGTAAATTCCAAATCAACATTATCTCCAAAACAACAAATGATAGTATTGTTATCAGGAATTATTATATTGATCTTAGTTCCTGTATTTAAAACTGTTACGCATTTACCCCCATTTATGGGTATTTTAATGGGTTTGGGAATTTTATGGATAATTACTGAAATTTTACATGGTAATAAAGACGAAGCAGAAAAAGGAATTTTATCGGTTACACATGCACTCCGTAAAATTGACACTCCGAGTATTTTATTTTTTCTCGGCATTTTAGTCAGCATTTCGGCATTACAATCTATCGGCGCTTTGTCGAATGCAGCAGCATGGATGTCGGCTAATTTAAAAAGTGATAGTTTAATTATTATGTCAATTGGTTTACTTTCTGCTATTGTTGATAATGTTCCTATAGTTGCCGCAGTGCAAGGCATGTATGATCTTAATCAATACCCTACCGATCATTTCTTTTGGAAATTTCTTGCATATTGTTCCGGTACCGGGGGAAGTGCTTTGATTATTGGATCTGCAGCAGGAGTTGCGGCTATGGGCATGGAGAAAATAAGTTTTTTTTGG
>JAYSYX010000174.1:0-4215 GCA_043727235.1 Bacteroidota bacterium | reverse complement strand
AAAAACATTATAATAATTCCACAAATACCACATTACCAAGCACAATTTAGTTAATCTGAATTCGAACAGGTAATTTCTTGAATTCATTGAATAAAACTCGCATTGCAAATTCTTGTCGTAAATATTCCGCGAGGTTGTTTAAGCGTTCTTTGGTAGTGCTTTCATCTTCGGTTGAGTATTCGATACGATTACGCTCTGATTCGATACGAGAATTGCCATACAAAGTGAAAAGTTGGGTATATGTAGGAACCTCAGCCGATTCGGCAAATAATGGACTATGAAATCCATTGTAATATATAATTTGGTAGTGCTTCCTACTAATAAGAAATATTCCAAACGCTTTAAATAATGTAAGCAATACTACGTATATGGTTTGATCATAGCGTGGTATTGTGTATGATGTCCAAATAGGTGCAATGTCTAGTAAGAGTAAAAAATATGGATTTAACAGTGAAATGGGTAAAACCAGAGCGAAGAGAGTATAAAGTGGCATTGTAAAAGAATTGAGATCTTTGCAATAATTTTCTAAGGTCCAATGACTACCAAAAATATGACAGATAAGCTTTTCGAGAGCTTCAAACCCCCATACGGCTTGTAGAATAGCTGCGGTGACAAAGAAAACTTGGTTAATAAACTTCATTTATTAATCGTAATTCATTCGTATCCCAAACAAATACTAGCTTTTCACAAAATTATTTTACTTTTTTACTTTTCTTTTGAAGATTTCTAAAGTTACCCTCTTCTTTTATATCTTCTCTTCCGCATGCTTTTAAATCTATATCATGTAGCTCAGTGAAATCGTCAAGATCCATTGCTTTACGGAGGCTTTTTCCCGGCGTGAGTAACCCTTTGTCCTTTTTGGTCGTGTTTAAAGGTATTTCGTTGATTTCATTAACTTTAGCGTGCTCCAAGAGCTCACGCACCTTTTTAATGAAGATACGAAGACCTTTGTCAAACTGATCACCGAAAAAGCATAAGAATAATATCATAAGGTTGATGCTGGAGATATATGGCCATATACCTTTCAAAAAAAATCTCAATTCTAATACCAGCGCTATAGTAAGACTAGCATATTTCAGATCTCGTGACGAAGTTCGATAAAATATTCCTGCGCATGCTCCTAGTAGAATGGTTACTACAAAGTACTGTATACCTTTTACCGATATGTCAAATGCATCTCCCGTAAGGATTATGCCACAGTAATGAGTAACTGATACCAGTAATGCTCGCGGGTTGAATCTCGCATATGTCATAAAAGCATTTATGAAGAAATATACTTCGAAAATGTAATAAGTCATGTTTATTAATTTAATAAACAATGAATTTTCCTGTTCTCGATGCGAACTTTTTCTACGAGATGAGTACAAACTTGCCTTTTTTAAGGCATCTATACTACCAAACAGACTATATTGCCATCGCACTCATGATACTCAAATGTCTCATGTTAATATTGTCAATAAGGCGCTTTCGGCTACTACTTGTTGGCTTAGTCGTCACCCTCGGTTATTTAGTTCTTTTTTTGAAAGCAAACCTTACAATGGCTGTTCTTGTGGAAGAAGTTCTTTATTTTTGGGCATTGTTGTGCATGCACTTCCAAAAATTCCCTAATATCTATAAACTAGGTCTAGGACGTATCGGCCCTGCTTAAAAAGCCTAACTAAACACAAAGTTTAATGATTGATCGATTAATTTTCGTAGGTTTTTTAATTAATTATCCATGTGAAATTTAGTTAAGCCAAACAAATTTCTATAATCCAGAGCTTTTAATTAATAATGAAAACACGGCGCATAAAGAAAGACAAAGAAATTTTAAATAAACCCGACATGAGAATTAAGCTTAATGAAATGGAAGCATTTTGTGAATACGCACAGAATTCTTGGGCATATTATTATGCTTACCCCGAGTATTTTGTGGCAGAAAAATTTCCGCCTAATGCAGGTGAAAATTCGACATTAGGACAAGGAAATGGTAAACACGTATTCAGTGTTGACCACACAGGTCAGTTTTGTATATATTTTTGTCCAGCAGTTGCCTTTCTCAATAGGCAAGAACTACTCAATCCACTGTTTTCTATATTGAAAGGAAGTTCTTTTATGAATCAATGGATGATCCCTCCGGAAGAAAATTTAGCATGGATCCAAGGTCCACGGATAAAAAACATTCGAAATTCACGAATTACAGGTGGATATTTGAAAGTATCTACTATAACGAATGTTAAGTCTGGAAGTTTACGACATGCTCAAATTCAAAGGTCAGCTGATGCCATACCAGCGCTAAATCTTGCTTATGCAACATTTGCTACCCACAACGAACCATCACAAACATTCATGGTTCGATATCGTCATTCAAAAAATCACCCAAAATTCAGTGACGATAATAATTATGTTGTATATCATTTAATACATGGCACAGGTTTTATTCCAAACACGCTTATTGAAGTGGAATGTGATATTGGCTATGAGACTGCATGTATAAATACTATGTGTCGAAATGATCAGTCCCATATTTCAGTGGTGCCACAGCCTAGCGAAGCTCGTGATAAAGCGCGAAAGCTACTGGATAACATGCCTTTAGAGCTTTTTACACAACCTTTGACTAATCCTTTGAAGTATCGTAAGCTTTTTGATGGCGATGTTTCTGCGGATAAATGTTTTGTAGAAAAGAATGTTTCGTCGTTGTTTGAAGGAATAAATATCTATAACAATTTGGTGGTGGCACAAAATACTGGTGGGTTTTCAAATTTTTTACCTGGCCAAGGACCCCAACCGCCGTGGAATCCTCCAGATATAGGGAACCCGCCACCATCTGGTGGGCCAGGTAACCCCCCTTCAGGAGGGAATGGATCGAGAGGTAATAATCTCTATCCATCAGGCGAAAAAAAAAGACAGGAGAAGACAAGTGATTTCGGTATTAGAAATGAAAATGTAGGAATGAGTGAACAAAGTAGGCAAGGTGATCGCAGAACAAATGAAGTACGAGAAACACAGATGAAAAGCGATCAAGGGCAAGGGAATGTGGATAATTTAAATGTTCTTTACGTGGAACATCAATCCTGTAATCCCAAAAACAATGCTCCGTCAAACCCGCCAACCCACAATTATGCTGAAAATCAACCGGTAAGAACCACGCATGTAATAACTAATCAAGAAAACAAAAAAAGCGATAATAGATTTAATAAGGAAAATGTAGCTGATATAGAAATCGGCAGAACCCGAGCTACAAGTGTGCCTGTAACGGGTATAACCCACGAAACTATTATCGAAAACATTAGCGATAACGTTCATATATTGGATCAAGGGCTGACGAATTACTTACCTTTAATCGAAAAGTACGTAACAGAGTACATCACTGCTAATCCCAGTGTAAACGATCTTAATGAAGAAGAATTCGTCAATACAATTTCATCAAACTATATGAACACACAATTTCCTGACACTGTGGATCATCTAAGAGAGACTTTGATGATGTACGTACAGAAAATTGTTAGACATTTCTATACAATATAAATAATTTCATTGTTGATAATAGATCTAAAAATTCTAAATCAATAATATTAAACTATTATTTATAGAAAATGTTATTGTTTTACAAACGAATTACCTTATTAAATCGCGTTTTCGTCCTTTTCTTCTTCATCTTTAAGCGAAATAGCTAACGATGCTGTTAATACGCTATAATTTACATCTTTTCCTTCCAATAATCCACTTTCTTCATATATTTTAAGTCGCTTTTGAAGCGAAATGTTCATCGACCTGTAAATACGTGCTTTTTGTTTAGCGTCAAATTCGAATGTTTTATGGGCAATTGATGTGAAAATTTCTTGGTAAAGGTCGTAATTATAGTATGCATTTTTAAATCCTGCTTTATTAATTTCTTCCGACTCAATCATTTTGCCTGAATAAGACTTGTCAGAACTTTTCTTTGGTTGAGCACCATACTTTATACATACTTCTTTAATTTTTTCTTCTCTAATATTTATTTCTTCTGTACGCTCACCCTTTAGCCTGTCATAAAGCCATTTTTTATCGCGAATATTTTTAATGAAGAGTTTGCGGGCCTCATCTTCTAGACTGGGTGATAACTTAATACCTGCTTCAAGAACATAATATTTAAAATACTTTAAATAACGTTCTACTACAAGAGGAATGTCGTCATCATCAACCAGTCGAATATGTTTTTCTTTGGTCAAAATATATTGATATTTTCGACAAAAG
>JAYSYX010000173.1:0-11381 GCA_043727235.1 Bacteroidota bacterium | reverse complement strand
TTGTCCTCCATAGCTTTAGCGAAGGAGAACTCCTTACTCCTCACTCCTTTCTCCTTTTTTAAAGATTTGAGATTGGAAGTTGAAGTTTTGGTTTTGGAGTCGGTACAGTGGGTGGAAAAAAAGGGGAACGCCGATGACGCGGATTAGGCGGATGAAAAAAGGATAAAAAAAAATGGGATAATATAGATTTAAATGAGGATGTGATCAACCTAATCCCTAATTCCGAAGGGATGACCCACCTTGTAACAAGGTACTTTAATCCATGCTCACTTCGGAGCGAGTGAGGCTCTCGCTCCCAGCGAGGGTTTCACTAATGGCATAAACCAAAAAATTTCGCAGGAAATTTAAACTCCTCTCTCCTCTCTCCTATTTCCTCTCTCCTCTCTCCTCTCTCCTTTATTATTTTTGTTAATTTTAACTTTAAATAATTACGACATGAAAGTAGAAACTAAAAGCACCAGAATGGAATCGTTGCTTGCATTATATGATATACAAACGAACTATTTTTTGCGTGCGATCGAAGGAATTTCCGAAGCTGATGCACACAACAGATTGAGCACAAAAGCTAATCATATTGCATGGTTGGCTGGCTCACTTGTGGAGCAGCGATATTCTACTGCAAAACAGGCGGGAACGGACCTGAAACACACAGGATCGGCATTATTTGAAAATTTCAAAGGAATTCAGGATGAAACCATATATCCAAAATTGTCGGAATATATAAAAGATTGGGAGTCTATCAATCCGATTTTACGTGAGATATTAATTAATACCACCGACGAGCAATTAGAATCAATTATTGATATGGGGAGTTTTAAAATGAGCACTTATGAATTGATGACCTTTATAATCTATCGCGAAGCAAGTATTATTGGACAGATCGCCTTGTGGCGAAGATTATTGGGATATGATGCAATGAAATATGATTAATTTATTTGCACAGCAGAAATTTCATCGATAAAAAATAAATTAATAAGTTATGCAAACATCTTTAGAAAATTCGATGGCGGACGGATCTCATTCAGAATTAAAAAAATTGGAAGGAGAATGGTTGGGAATTGCCAAAACCTGGTTCGAACCGGATAAAGTTGCCGATGAATCGCCTGTGCGGGGAAGCATGAAATTAATTTTGGGTGGACGATTTATTTTATATGAATACAAAGGAAGTTTCGACGGTAAACCTTTGGAGGGAATTGCAATTTTCGGATATGATCTGAATATGAAAAGATTTCAATCAGCGTGGGTTGATAGTTATCACAATGGAACAGCTATCATGTTTTCTGATGGAAAAAGAGGTGAAAAAGATTTTTCTGTGCAGGGAAATTATACTTATATAACATCTGAGGAGGAACAAACCTGGGGTTGGAGAACAGCTATAGAAATTATTGATGGTGATACTATACGCTTAACTGCATTTAACGTATTTCCAAATGGCACGGAAGTAAAGGCGACAGAAGTTATATACACACGGGTAAATTAATTTTTATATATGAATATTGTAAATTAATATTGATTTCAAATTAACACTATATTTGGTTCATGGCATCATTTTTTCCCTCAATGATGTTTTATCTTGATCAAAGAAATAATAATATGGCACTTTATATACAATTGATCTGGCTTTTTGTTTTGGCAATTCCTGCAGCGTGTGTTGCATGGACTGTTACACATGAGGAGATTTTCCGGGAACCGCATGAATTTTGCCTCAGAAAAAGTAAGGCTTGTAAAACTTTATTCTGGCGAAAATTCTTTTTTCTATTTACCTGTGAATATTGTTTTAGTCATTATGTAGTTATATTAATTATTATTCTTACAAATTTTCAGTTGTTGTTTGACGATTGGAGAGGATATATCATAGGTGGATTTGCCATGGTATGGATCGCAAATGTATACATGAGTTTATTTGCACTTTTACGCCAAAGTATTAAAAAAGAAAAGGTGGAGATAGAAGTTATGGAAAAAAATGTTAAGGAGGAATGATATGCTTTACCCGCACCCTTATTAATAGTTTCTTTGATAACGGATTGTTTAAATTGACACCATGCGTTTTCTTCTGATATTTTGTTTCGCCCTGTTTTTAACCGCCTCATACTGCAGGTGTGCTGACTCAACTTTCAGCGACAAGTGCTATTTTTCAACTGATGGTAAGTTTGTGCTTGTTTCTGAACTTGATTTTGTAAGGTTTTCGAAATATTCAGAGAGATTTCCGGTATTTGGGTTATATCATTTAGGCAAGAACAGGCCTAAAATAAATATTGCAGTGTCCGATGATTCAGTATATTTTTTTAATGACAGCTTAGACTCTGAGTTTCTTCCACTAAGAATTGATTTTTCATTCGCGAAACAATATTTTTTAAACAATTACCAATTTGTGTTGGGCGAAAATGTTACTCCATCTGTTAGCATTGAAATTTCGGAAAGATTTCTAAAACAAAAAAATATTGATACCCTTCCTCAACCCGGTCAATTTACTGATACTATTATTCTGGCTTCGAACGCAATTTTCTTCGACTATTTTTTAGAATTTAAGTATTGCGATAGAATAATTTTCAAGGATACACTTTTAAACACTTATGCAGTCAAAAATTATCTAATGGAAGGATTAAATGTGATAGAGAAAAAAGAAATATGCAGGAGCGATATGCAATTGAAGGGTACACAAGGTTATGGAACAAGAATTTATTCCAATGCGGATAAAACACTATTTTTTATTCGGGCAAAATATGATGTAAGCAGTTATATTCCGCTAATTAGTGAAAATAGTTATTCACTAATTGACCCGACAACAAAAAAGGAGAAAATGGTAAAAACCAAATCAACATCCTACCAAATGGATGATCCTATTGAACTGAGAGTATTAATTCAAATTAGCAATTAAAACCGACGTATCAAAGTTTTTTCCTGTCGGGGTTGTTGACGGGGAATTTTAATAAATGACAATTAAGCGGAAAGGTTTTAGTATCCAAATGATAAAAGCAAATGGAAGCAATTGCGAAAAGTTTAAATTTAGTTTCTATTTTTAACACCTCAATACTTTATTTATGAAATCAATGACCTGTAAACAACTAGGTGGCGCATGCGACACAGAATTCAGCGCCAATACCTTTGAAGAAATTGCCCAAATGAGTAAAGATCACGGTGTGGAGATGATGCAAAAGATGGATCAGCCTCATCTTCAGGCAATGGGAAAAATGCGTGAAATGATGCAAAATTCCAATGCTATGAACGAATGGTTTGAAAACAAACGCAAAGAATTTGAACTTTTACCTGATTCAGAATAGTTGTTTTATGGTCGAATATGACGCCTTGAATATAGGAAGCAAAAAATGGCATATTTTAGACACTTAATATTGTTATTATGTCAATAATAAATCAAATAACAAAACATTTCAGGGATGTTCATTTCGGAGGTAACTGGACATCTGTGAATCTAAAGGTTACTTTAACAGATATCAGTTGGAAAGAAGCCACAACTAAGATATACAATCTGAATACCATTGCAACCCTTGTTTTTCATATAAATTATTATGTGGAAAATGTTTTGAAAGTATTGCATGGCGAACCTTTAAATGCAAGCGACAAATTAAGTTTTAATGTGCCTGAAATAAATAATTCTGAGGATTGGCAGAAGTTAGTTTCGAAAACATTAGCAGAAGCAGAATTATTTGCCGTCCAACTCGAAAAGATGGATGAAACTAAACTATTTGAGATATTTAGCGATGCTAAATACGGTAATTACTATAGAAATATGCATGGAATTATTGAGCATACGCATTACCATTTAGGACAAATTAGTTTATTAAAAAAGATCCTGCGGGAAAGTACGAAAGTTGGATTGTAAAATTAAACTGGGTTTGCAAGGTTAGAAAGGTTAGTAGGGTTTGCAAGGTTTATTACGGAGGGAAAACTGACTCTGCCTGAAACTTTGTTGGCGGTTGGTTGAAAGGGTTGAAAGAGTTGAAGTAGTTGAAAGAGTTTAATACGGAGGGAAATCTCCCGGGTGTATATCCGATTAATGCCTGCCTGGCGACTGCCGGCAGACAGGTTCTTTATTCTTTGTTCGATATTCTTTATTATTGATCTACAGGTTCCATACGAAGTAATATCTCCCTGGTGACGATCCGATTGTTATTTTTTATTTTTTGGATTGTTATTGGTTTTTTATCAAGGTTATATTTGAAGGAATATCTTCCGGGTAGTCAATCTGATAATGGCCTTAACAGTCAAAAAGCTTTTCCAACCAAATTAAATTCCATTTATTGTATCTCCTAATACTCCTTCAAACTCCTTTACATTTACTCCAACATAAAACCCTTTGGTTTTTTCCACTTCTTCCAGCGCAGTTTGTAGATTAAATTGTCCTTGTTCCACTCCATAAACCATTTGCTTATTATCTAATTCTTCCACGAGATATTCCTGTTCAGTTTGTCCGGGAGTCGGGACAAATATGCATTTCTTATTTAATACAGCAAGATCCATTAAAGTGCTATATCCTCCACGCGAAATAATAATTTCTGAGCTCAGAATTAATTGAAATAATTCTTCACCGGGAAGATGCGAGATAATTCGAATATTATCGTTAAATTGAACATCTGTATTTTTTTCTGATATTCCACTTACAATTATGTATTTTTTGTTGGTATGTTGGGCCTGATCAATTATCAGGTCTTCAAAAATGGTCCGCTGTGGTTCGGGGCCTGATATAATTGCGAGCACATCGTATTTAATTTCCTGTTGAATTTCCGGTTTGCGGAAACGAGTAAGAACTCCTATAAAATGAGCGTGTTTGGGCAATTTATATTTATGCGAAAGGTCTCCGGAAATATTCGGTTCATTTTCTACATCAGGTATCCAGATCGCATTAAATTTTCTGTGCTGATATTGCAGCCACAAATACACAAAGGGTTCTGCAATTTTAAATTTCGGAATTTTTACCATCATTTGATGACTAATGATAACGCTGTTAAAATTTTTACTATAAATACCGTAACGGTTATCTGAAATTATGAGATCTATCTTGTGTTCTTTAATAATCTGTTGGGTGAGTTTATGTTCCCTTTTTATTCCGCGGAACACCTTCCCTAATTGACTTATAATTTTTATTATAAAACTGCCTTTTTTCTGATACTGAATGTCATAGGCAGGAACATCGATGGCAATGAGCTCCGGAAATTCCTTTTTAAGCAGTTGAAGTGAGCGACCGGTGGAGGCAATAACAACATCCTGCCCCAAAAGTAAACATGCGCGAATAATAGGAATACATCTCGTAGCGTGTCCAAGACCCCAGTCCAGCGGAGCTATCAAAATTTTTTTCTTAATGGAGGAGTTCAAAAATATTGGTTTAATTATTGTTGTTTAAACACACATTCTAAATTATTGCCTAAATTAGTGCCGCAAAGCTATGAAAATCAGAAAAACAATATTGCTACTTGTATTAATATTACCGCTGCTATTTTCCTCTTGTGGTCTGTTCGACGGCACAAAAGGCTGTGATTGTCCCAAATTTAGTCAGGATGCTGAGCAAACTGACATTGAACCTACCGACCTTACCACAGCTTCTAATTTAGAATAATTATAAATTCCATTTTTACGAACTACTATTGCACTGTTATGTTTAACATTGTAAAATAAATATTCTGATATGCTCACTAAAAAAGTTGAAGCCGCATTAAACCAACAAATAGAAATGGAAGCTTATGCTTCTAATTATTACCTATCCGCTGCATCGTGGTGCGATGCAAAAGGATTGCAAGGTGCTGCAGTATTTTTATACGGCCATGCCGATGAAGAACGCATGCACATGATGAAAATATTTAATTACGTAAACGACGCTGGCGGTCACGCTCTTGCACCCAACATTAAACAGCCCCCAACTCAATTTAAGTCATTGAAAGAGCTGTTTGAATCCGTTTTTGAACATGAAATGGATGTTACCAAATCTATAAATGCATTGGTAGATCTTTGTATGAACGAAAAAGATCACTCCTCTTATAACGTCCTGCAATGGTATGTTGCCGAACAGCATGAGGAAGAAAAACTTTTCCGTGGAGTTCTCGAAAAGATCAACCTTCTTGGTCCCGACGATTCTCGTGGCCTTTATTGGATAGATCGCGAACTCGCTGGTATGAGTGCTGCAAGTGGTGGAGCGAAGTGATTTCAGGTTTCCCACCGGGAAATGTTTAAAGCAGACGAAGGTTTCCCGCAGAGTTCGCAGAGGTGCAGGGAAAAGTTATTTTCCCTTAAGGGAAAAAAGTTTTTGGAGAGAGAAAAATTAAATCTATTTTAATATTTTTTATCAAAATAGCCGTATAGCGGCTATTTTTTTTGTAGACCTGCATTCTCTGCCCCTTTGCGAGCTCTGCGTGAAAAAAAACATTTGAATCACGGATTTGATGGATTACACGGATTTCGCGGATTAACTTATTTTTAAGTTTAAGCATATCAAAGCACCTTGGTGCATAACAAACTATATCCTTCAAACCTCTGCATTTCTGCACCGCTGCCCTGTGCGTGAAAAAAAACATTTGAATCACGGATTTGATGGATTACACGGATTTCTCGGATTTACCTCTTGTTTAATACCTCCTACAAACCTCTGCATTCTCTGCCTCTCTGCGAACCCTGCGGGAAACAGCACAATTGGGTTTGCGTGAAATGTTTTTTAATTTTGTTGCATGACTACAGCTCAGGTAAATTATTTAAATATCGGATTAATGTTAATTTCGGCAATTGCCGCTTTTATTATACCTTTTGAATTATTTTTATTTTCATACGCTTTTTTAGGACCCTTACATTACCTCACCGAAATTTCCTGGCTTCACAAAAGGAATTATTTCACGAAAGGAAAAAGGGATTTTATTTTTTTATTGATACTTTGTTTTTTCATTCTAGTTTTTTCCTACATAAGGCCAATTCTATCCTGGTTTTTTCCTGTAGATGCTGAAGGGAATTTTATTGATATCGGAATTACCAATATAGCAGAAAGCGCCGGGTCACTTACACCTACATTGATTTTCTTATCCTTTGGTGCAGCTTTGATTATGATACTGGTAAAAAGTAACACATTTAAAGTGATCAGTTATTCCCTCTTGTTTCTGCTGGGACTCGCAATGCACTCCAGTGAATTTTATCTCGTTTTATTTGCGGTATTTCTTCCAACTCTGATTCACGTTTTTATTTTTACAGGAGCTTTTATTTTAGTAGGAGCCTTAAAAGGAAAAAGTGTTTCAGGATATTTTTCCATTTTTATTTTTTTATTATGCGCCGTAAGTTTTTTTATTTTATTCCGGCAACCTGGTTATGTTATTTCAGATTATGCGCAGTCTGCCTATAATGAATCATTTTTTTCGTTGAATTATACTGTATTTGAATGGCTGATGCCACATATGCTGGAGGGCGTGAGGAGTATGGATGGATTGCGCGATATCATTTATAATACAAGCTCCGGAATACTCATTACGCGATTTATTGCATATGCCTACACCTATCACTATTTAAATTGGTTCTCCAAAACATCGGTTATCAAATGGCACGAAATATCCAGACCTGGTTTAGCAATTATTATTGTTTTGTGGGTTGCTGCCGTTGTTTTGTATTCATTCGATTACCGAACCGGATTAACAGCATTGTATTTTCTGAGCTTCCTTCACGTTTTACTCGAATTTCCACTTAATTTTCAATCCTTTAAACAGATTGGTGAACAAGTTAAATTAAGATTTAGATCGGCAGGATAGGGGAGATCAGATAAAAAAATCATTCAACCTAAGGGCAAAGACTCCCCTCAAAATGAGTAATGAGTTATGAGTAATGAGTATGCTCTTACTAAACATAAAATCTCCCTTTTGAATTAAAATTATAATACCAAAGGCAGAATTAGTAGTTGAAAGCTCAAATGATTAGTTGACTCCGGCTGTTCAATTATCAATTGTCAATTTTTTTTTGGCTGTTTATTCTCACTTCTCACTTCTCAATTCTCAATTTTTTTTTGGCTGTTTAATTCTCAATTCTCAATTCTCAGTTCTCAATTCTCAATTTTTTTTTGGCTGTTCAATTATCAATTGTCAATTATCAATTATCAATTACTCCCAGGTTTCCTTCACACAAATGTTTCAACACCTTTAATGAGGTTTCCAAATCTTTTCCCATCCATTTCGGTAACATTCTACCCAAAATTTTTGCAAAGGCTCCACGGCGGGTTTTTCCGCTTACTATCCATTTTATAAGAATTTCCTGTTCTCTAATTTCTTCAAGCTGAATATTAAAATTCATTTTGAATACACCTTTGTTAAAAATGGCACTTAATATTATTTCTTTATAAGGTTCTGTATTTATTATTTTAATTTCACCCTTGCCCATTTTTTTTCCCTTCCAAAACATCGTAGCTCCGTTGCCGGATTCTTTATCGCCATAAGAGATAACTATTTTTGGATCATTGTCTACACTCCATGCACTCCATTTTTTCCAGGTACTGAGATCATCAATTATATTAAAAATTGTTTTTCTGTCGCAGTTGATCTGTATGGTCTTATTGAATTTGTATTTTGAAGAAATAAATAATCCGATCACGATAACGAGTGAAAATAATCCAGCCAATACCAATAATATAGTTCCAGTCATTTGTTTTTCAATTTCCTCACGAAAGTAGATATTAAATTTTTATGGTTTGATTAATAAAATCGACATTATGTTTTATCTTTAATAATCCGATCCTCCTCAGGCAAGGTGTTAAATTCGGATCATGGCGTCAAAGAAAGGGCTGACCTTATTGGTTGCGTTATTTTCATGGTTTATTTCTACCTACACCCAAACCATTTCGGGTGTGATAAACTTGTATACTGAAGTGACAGCTGTAGACCTGGCTGATATTACTTGTGTTTCAATAGCCGGTTTTGCTGTTGGCGACAGGGTAGTTATTATGCAAATGAAGGGTGCAACAATAGATGAATCTGATTCACCTGCTTTTGGGGATGTGTTAGCCTATAATAGTGCAGGATACTATGAATTCGGGACAATCATAAGCATTTCAGGACTTACAATTACTGTAGAAACCCTCACTTTGCAGAATCTATGATATTGCCTCTGCTGTACAATTGATCCGGGTGCCCGTTTATGATAATGTTACGATAGCCGGCGATATAGTGGCAAATGAATGGAACGGAACTACAGGAGGAGTTGTGGCTTTGGAGGTAACTAATACTCTTACATTTAATGCAAATATTGATGTAAGCGGACAAGGGTTCAGAGGTGGAACACATTGTACCAGTTTTTTTAGTTGCGGAGTAGCAGATTATTATTCTGATTATTCAGGAATTCTTTCTTGTATCGGAGGTGAAAAAGGTGAAGGAATCGCACTTTTAGATACCGATCTTTCGGGAAGCAGAGGTAAAGCTGCAAATGGTGGGGGAGGAAGTAATTCAGGACAACACGGAGGTGCAGGAGGCAGTAATTTTGGTGCAGGAGGAATTAGTGCTTATCAATGGACCGGTTGTTTCCCCTATGATGATATTTGGGCAACATCAGGAATTGCTTTAGATTATTCAGAAGATCGGGCATTTTTGGGCGGCGGTGGTGGTGGCGGACATCAGGATAATGGTTTGGAAGTTACTGATGGCTCGGATGGGGGTGGATTGGTATTGATTAATGCAAATATTATTGATGGTGGCAGTTTTGCCATAAATGCAAATGCAAACGATGTAGTTGAAATCACAGACTCGGAAGGCGCTGGTGGCGCAGGTGCAGGCGGCTCAGTTATTTTGCGCGTTTCAAATTACAGTTCTGATCTCTATGTTAATACCAGAGGTGGAATTGGTGGGAGTATAGAAAGCACAATTTGGGCGGGCACTTGTCACGGACCCGGCGGCGGCGGCGGAGGAGGATATTTGGGAATTTCATTGCCTGTTTTACCTGCTAATGTATTTTTGGATAATGCGGGCGGATTGCCCGGAATAATTACGAGTCCCGGAGCTTTCTGTACAGGAACGCCACATGGAGCTGAATCAGGTGCATCAGGAGGAGTTGTTGCAAATATTCCTGAGTCCCTTATCTATCCCGTTGTTGATCTTGGAAACGATACTGCAGTTTGTGTTTATCTCGATCCTTTTATTTTAGATGCCGGTGCAGGTTTTGAATATGTATGGAACGACCTTAGCACAAATCAAACATTTAACGTTTATAATGACGGAATTTATTTTGTGGCAGTTTCCAATGCGTTTGGATGTACAGATTTTGATACTATTACGATAATTGTAAATGATGCACCCCCATTAAATCTACCGGACACAATTCAATTTTGTTTAGGTGACGAATTTACTTACGATGCAGGTGCTGGTATAGAAAGTTATTTGTGGCAGGATGGATCAACCAACCAGACATATGTTGCCAACGACGAAGGAATTTATTGGGTGACGATAACCAATGCGATAGGATGCTCAACTACTGATTCCTCTATTATTTTAACTCCCTGGTCTCTTCCTGTTTTTAATCTTGGAAGTGATAGTATTATTTGTTTGGGAGATGAAATTGTATTGGATGCAACACAAATTAATTCCACCTATTTATGGAACGATGGAAATACAAATGCAACACAATTAATTATAGTTCCCGGTTTATATTCGGTGGTGGTTACCAATGAATATAATTGTACGTTTACAGATGAAATTAATTTTACTCCCGGCTGCGGGCACGACATTTTTGTCCCGAATGCATTTACTCCGAATGAGGATGGAGTTAATGATGATTTTAATGTTGTCCCCTATAATCCCATTTCAAATTATGATCTTAAGATCTATTCCCGTTGGGGGCAGTTGCTTTTTAACAGTGCTGATATTAATATCGGGTGGGACGGAAATATTCGCAATAAACCAGCAGAGATCGGCACTTATATAACTTTAATAACTTATCAGGTGGAAACATTTGAAGGTCCTGTTACCTATACCTTAAATGGGACAATTACTTTGTTGAGGTAATATTTTTTTTTACACGACCATTCTTATTGAAATAATGCAAAATTGTTTTATATAAGAATAAAAATGGAATGTAAAAGGGAAACATGATCAAATACCAGAAAGATGTATAATTATGTAGAGGATAAAATAACAGGAGTGTAATTAAAAATGTGATAGGAAATATTATAAAAATGAATCGTAAAAGAGTAATACAATGCTTTTTATTTCTCCTGTAATCCTGATAAAAGCCTATTAATATAACGAGTTCAATAATTCCCATAATTAAAGATATTAAATAAATTGTGGTTTATCATCGATTATCAAACCCGGGAAACGGATTTGGAACTACAACGCCATTTGCATCAAAAATTTCTTTTATCTTTTTTATAGCTTCAGTGCGGGCGCGTAGTTGGTCTATTTGTTTGAATTTGGATATCC
>JAYSYX010000172.1:0-4227 GCA_043727235.1 Bacteroidota bacterium | reverse complement strand
TTCAAAACTTTGGTTAGACATCCCCATAGATGAAATTAAAAATTACATCGAACTTGTACAGATTGACAAAATTATTCTTAATATCTTATTAGGATTTTACTTTTTGCAGGAGCTTTACATACCAATTGGAGTAATCTTAAACAACAAATAAGGCCGATTGCTACATTTGCATTAGGAGGAGTGTTACTTTCAACCATGCTTATAGCATCTCTTTTTTATTTGTTGACTCAACTTTTCCACTTACATATTGATTTTACATATTGCTTAATATTTGGAGCTTTAATATCTCCAACTGACCCTATTGCAGTTTTGGGTATTTTAACAAAAGCTAATGTTCCCAAAAAGACTGAATACACCATTGTTGGAGAAAGTTTGTTTAATGATGGGGTTGGTGTAGTGGTATTCATTGCATTGTTGGAAACATTAAAAAGCGGTTCTTTTAGTTTTTCTGATTTTGGAATTTTGTTTGTTCAGGAAGCAATAGGAGGAATAGGGATGGGATTGATTTTTGGGTATTTCCTACATTTATTATTGAAATCGGTGGATCATTACGAAACTGAAATTTTATTGACACTTGCTTTTGTAATGGCCGGATACGGTTTGTTTAATTACTTTCATATTTCCGGAGCACTGGCAATGGTTGTAATGGGTTTAATGGTTGGTAATTTCAGGCAGAATATTGCTATGAGCGACACCACACAGGAATATGTTCGTAAATTTTGGGAATTGGTTGACGTTGTGCTCAATGCAATACTATTTATTTTAATAGCATTTGTACTCATCGTAATAGACTTTAATAAAAATTATATTGTAATAGGTATTATCTCAATTTTTATAGTATTGCTTTCTAGAATAGTAATTGTATTTCTGCCTCATTTAGTAATTCCCAAACTATTAAAGTTGACAAACAAAGAAGCAATGATCATAAGTTGGGGTGGTTTACGAGGTGGACTATCATTGGCTTTGGTATTGTCACTTCCGGACAGTGATACCAAAAATATCCTTTTGGTTGCAACCTATTTTTGTGTTTTGTTTAGTATAATTATCCAGGGCCTAACAATTGAAAGACTTGCAAAATGACTCTGGCAAATTTAGCTCGCTAATGCATTGACTTTTCTGTGGAAAATTATTCTTCACATAATACAGGTGCATAATTGTCTAAATCCACCCATTACAAAGTCTATTTTACACGCTATTAAAGTTGCTGTCAGACTATAATTTTGTAATTCTATAAATAAAAAAGTAATTAAAATGACAGCATCAAATTATACTACCACTATTATAGTTGACAATGCGGCATCTGAGGTCTTCACGGCAATTAATATTGTCCGCGGTTGGTGGCAAGGGGAAATAGAAGGTAGCACAGATCAATTAAATAATGAGTTTACATACCGAATGAAAGAGATCCACTTTTCAAAACAAAAAATAGTTGAGTTACTTCCGGAAAGAAAAGTGGTGTGGCTTATTACTGACAGCAAACTAAATTTTACTAAAAACGAAAGTGAATGGACTGGCACAAAAATAGTTTTTGATATCTCCAAAATTGGTAATAAAACACAATTGCATTTCACTCACTCTGGACTTGTTCCGGAAATCGAATGTTATGACGGATGTTCAGGTGCATGGGAGCAACTTATTCAGGAAAGTTTATTCAGTTTGATAACTACCGGAAAAGGGACGAATGTTTTTGGGTAGATGAGGTGTGTGCCACTAGATTTGAATTGGGCTATCTCTGATTGAAGACGTCAGTTACTTCTCTAATTCTTAGCTCAAATTTCAGAATTATATATTATTATTAAATCTTGTTATTTGATGGCTTAACCTAACCTTCAAGAATCCTCCTTCCAATACTAAGATTGCAAACACTGTTTTCTGATCATCCCACATACTCTCTGGCAGAGGAAAATTCCCAATCTGTTTGATTTATGACCATTTTTGCTTTTATAGGATTATTATGAATGTACTCAAAGCATATTCGACTCCTGTCATTTTGACCATTGAAAATATCGTTTTTATTCAAACCATAAGCAACATTGAAATCATTAGTCCAGCCATCTGTGATTTTGGTGTGAGGCCTAAATAATGAACCGGACCGATGTTCCTGTTTATTGATCGCAAATGTATAAGACATTAGCATTATTCCAATAGATCTGTTTAATGTCCTTTTTTTTGAATTTTCTAATGTGATTATAGTTTTATCCACATAAAGTAAAATGTGAAAATGATTAGGCATGAGACAGCAACAAATTATTTGCCCATAAGGGCCTATGAATTCTTTGATTTTTTTAATAAAAAAGTAATAATTCCGATCATTAAAAAATATCTTACCTCTGTTATTTCCCTGATTGAAGATATGGTAGATCTGGTTGATTGAGAAGTTCATAGATGATTAATGTTTTGATGCAAAAGAAGACTTTATTGATTGGATGTCTGGAAGTTAAGAAGACTTGATTTATTGAATGACTTGCAGCTAAGAAGAGTTCACTGATTGGATGTCTGGAAGCCATCAAATCCTAAAAAAGCCGGCAGAATTACATTCCACCGGCCCTTGGGTGTTCGAATTAAGGTTGGTCCTTTAAACAGCTTTCTTGCTCAGGCCCAGCATTAGTAATTCATTGACCTGAATTTCTGTGACATATTTCTTTACACCATTTTTGTCGGTGTAGTTGCGGTTGATGAGTTTGCCTTCGATGGCGATCTCCTTTCCTTTCTCCAGGTATTTCTCTGCGATCTCCGCAGTTTTGCCCCATGCGATGAGGGTGTGCCAAGTGGCCTCATTAACTGTTTCTCCGGAAGCATTTTTGTAGCGTTCGTTAGTCACTAAACTAAGGCGTGCCATTTTGCGTCCGCCGTCGAATGTTTTAACTTCCGGAATCTGACCCAGGTTACCGATCAATTGTACTTTGTTTTTTAGTGCATTCATGATAAGACATAATTTAAAAGGTTAAATAATTGTGGGGCTAAAAGCTATAGGCTATAAGCGGTATGCTATAGGCTTTAGGCTATAAGCCGTTCAGAACCATAGTTTCGTAAATAAAATGAACTTTAATATAATCGACTTTAGTTTTTTGACGACTTACAGCTTACGGCTTATTGCTTTAGGCCTAACGAAATCTTTATTCCGTGTAATTGCTTTCAGCTTTCGGCTTACCGCCTACAGCTTCAACCCCTTGACAGTACAAAGATGAGATGGCTGTCGATCCTTATTCGGTAGACAAACGTTTGTAGTCGGATGTAAGCGTTTGTAAGCGTTTGTAAACGGATATGAATGTGTTTAAAGTTAATGTAGGTAAAGGTTTCGGAAATAAATAAAAATTTAAAATATTTTCTGATTTATTAATATTACAGGAAAATAATTTCAAACAAGCTCAAATATTTGATATGAATAGAGCACCTTATAAATAAATTATTTTTATTTTAGCATGGTATTCCGGAGATTTTATCAGATTTATTAACCATCAACTCATTTACCATGATCCGTCAAACAGTACTTATCTTATCAACGGCTCTTTTTTCAGGAGTTTTATTTGTAAATATTTATACATCTTTGGTCGATGCTCCCAATTGGGGAAGTGATATTCCTGCTTCAATAGAAACTGCACGTGCTTATTACAAAACAGCCAACCCCGGTACTTTCTTCCGCTTGTTTTCACCCATTAACCAGGTTCTGGCTTTGCTGGCATTGATCCTTTGCTGGAAGGTGGATAAACGCATGAGGATATATTGTGGTCTTGTCCTCATGATTGCCATATTAAGTGATGTTTTAACATTCGCTTATTTTTATCCAAGGAATGAAGTCATGTTTGTTTCTCCAGTAACATCCAATATGGATAATATCAAAACTGCCTGGAGCGAGTGGTCTATGATGAACTGGGTGAGAAGTTTTATAGTATTGATTGGTGTCTACTGCGGGTTTTCTGCACTTGTTCATCTAGTGAAGAAGACTAAATAATTTTAACAATCAATAATGAAAGAGCAAAAACTCAAGGAATATTTTGAGAATATTATTAGCGCTGATCAATTGTCTATTGGTTTAGTTAATAGTGTTAATCAAACAAGCTTTGATGTTAAATCAATTTATATCGAAAGTTTAACTGAAGGGGAATTTGAAATCACTAAAGATCATTTAGTAAAACTTTGTAATGATACCATTTCCAAAAATTTATCTTATTCGGATCTAAATCTAATTGGGTTCACCTTAATGGCCTCAGATTTTTTCTTTTGGGA
>JAYSYX010000171.1:0-1744 GCA_043727235.1 Bacteroidota bacterium | reverse complement strand
GATCTCATGGGAGATGACAAGGTGTTCGATAAATAAGAGAGTATTACTAATTTTCTCTGGCGTGCTGCCTCCTTTATACGACCTTACTTTCCAATTTAATAATTCACCATCATTCAGCAAAGCAAGCCCTACATATCGTGTCCCGGGACTAATACCAAGTATAGTAAATGTCATCATTTGGAAGGAAGGTGCAAATCACATACTTAACTTCGAAAGTAAAAGAGTGGAAAATGAAGTTTAATGCAATATTGATATAGACAACCTTTGAATACATAAAAAAATTAAAGTGTTTTCGACCAAATACTCATTATTTAGGTTAACAGTATATTTGTTTTTACATAAGGAGGGTACCTGTGGAAAATGAATGCATCAGAAACCACCAGTTAACAAATTAGCGCGATTTACGTATCTTTCAGAACGTAAGTGGCTAGATTAGCCTTATTAACAAAAATTATGGAACAGCTATCAGACAAAGAAATACAGCGTTATTTGGGCACATATAAAGATCAGTTCAAACTGATCAAGGATGTGAAATATGAGTCGGGTATGATTCAAGCAGAAATCATCCCTTTTATTTACCCTTTTACAATGAATGATTCAGGGCATGTCAATGCTACACAAATTAATCTCTACCTTTCTCAACTTGCATATATTCTTATGGCGAAAAGTATATCAGACACCACCTATGAGGCTTTGGCAAAATTGGTAAATGCAGAGGAGTTTAATAAAAAAATGCACGACCGTAATTTGTTTTTTGGATCAATGCACCTCAAGATGAAAAAGGTGATGAAAAAGAAATTAGCACTCCGTGCAACGATGAAAATAACCTCGATTCGAAAGTTATCCGGTAAAATATTTTGTGACGTTGCATTTGATTTGGGAAAAGGGTCCTGCATTGGTAATGTTTTAGTATGTATATAATAAAAAGGCAATTGATCAGATCGCCTTTTTATTATACATTTACTCCTCTATGTTTTAAGCATTGTTGTGCCGCACCAACCGCTTCAAATATCCTTAAATAATATTCTGTCCGCACTTTACGATGTCTGTTTAAAATCGGAGATAATTCAGGATAAACTCTCGAAAGCAATTCTGCGTATTCGTCTTTATTACCAATGCATGCCATTTCATTCGCTTTTAGCTCCAAGATTGTCGTAATACATAATTTAACATCGCGCCTAATCGCTACTTCCTTTATAGCCTCTAGTAGGCTATCAATGCGCATTGTCCTTAAATGTATCGGCATTTTACAGCATATTTGTTTTATCCCATTTCTAACAATATACTTTTCAATTGTCCCAACAATTCGAAGCCGTTTGTTTTCTGACCATATTCCTGCAAAATTTTTTACTTTCCAGTCGACCAGTGTTCCATTTCGCAGAATTACTATTCCACATTGTCTTGTTCCAAGACTAATCCCGAGAATTGGTACGTTTTCCATGTTTTGACACTAAATAATTGAAATATGCTGCGCGACTTCTCTTAATTTTATCTTCTGAGGTTGTTAAAACTATCTGCAATTTATCTCTCAAAAATTCTTCACTATACTTACTAACCAATGCTAGATAGAAATCAATTGATTTGGTGTCATTCAGGGCATCGGCGAACTCATATGCTAAGGCTGTTTGTTTATTACTCATAGTATTTTATTAGAATAAGTTAAAAATTAAAAGCGAAAGACATATCGAACGAACGGTATATAAATATAAACGTACGACGGTAGGTAGAGTTATCCACTTTATTT